>NZ_JBHYGR010000013.1:63367-110294 GCF_042738155.1 Kitasatospora sp. NPDC059088
CCGTTTGTGTGGTTGTTCCTGGGGTGTTCTGTGCCCCCGGCGGCGTGGGGGGGGGCCGGGGGTCGGGTCGGGGCGGGCGGGGGCGCCCCGCCCGGCCCGCGGGCGGGGGGGGAGGACAGGGGGGACGACGCTCATGCGGGACCTCGCTACTGGCCGGTAGAACGATGTTGGCCGAGAGCGTAGGGCGTGCGCCGCCTTTGCGGGAGGGGTCGCGCAGGGGTCATTTCCCGCCGGAGGCCAGCTCCCGGGAGCGGTCCCGGGCCGCCTCCAGGGCGCCGAGCAGCGCGGCCCGCACCCCGTGGTTCTCCAGCTCGCGGATCGCCGCGATGGTGGTGCCGGCCGGGGAGGTGACCGCCTCGCGCAGCTTGACCGGGTGCTCGCCGGAGTCGCGCAGCATCACCGAGGCGCCGATCGCGGACTGCACGATCAGGTCGTGCGCCACCTGCCGGGGCAGGCCGAGCAGGATGCCCGCGTCGGTCATCGCCTCGACCAGGAAGTAGAAGTAGGCCGGGCCCGAGCCGGACAGCGCGGTGGCCGCGTCCTGCTGGGCCTCCGGCAGCCGCAGCGCCTTGCCGACCGAGCTGAAGATCCCCTCGGCGCGCGCCAGGTGCTCCTCCCGGGCGTGCGAGCCGCCGGAGATGACGCTCATCCCCTCGTCCACCAGCACCGGCGTGTTGGGCATCACCCGGACCACCGGGGTGCCGGCCGCGAGCCGCTCCTCGAACCAGGCGGTCGGGACGCCGGCCGCCGCCGAGATCACCAGCCGGTCCGGGCTGATGTGCGGGGCCAGCTCCTCCAGCAGGGTGCCCATGTCCTGCGGCTTGACCGCGAGGATCAGGGTGTCGGCGAGCTTGGCGGCCTCGGCGTTGGAGACGGCCACCACGCCGTAGCGGTCGGCGAGTTCGGCCGCGCGCTCGGGGCGGCGGGCGGTCACCAGGACGTCCGCCGGGTCGGTGCCGGCCCGCAGCAGGCCGGAGAGCAGGGCCTCGCCGATCTTGCCGGTGCCCAGGAAGGCGATCTTCTGTCCGTGTGCTGCGCTGCTGCCCATGGTCCGCTCCTTGCCTCGGTACTGCGGCCATCCTCGCACCGCCCGGCGGCGCCCGTCCGGACCGTCCGGTCCGTGGTCCGCAGGGCCCCGCAGGGGCGGGGACGGCCCGGGAGCGCCGGAAGGGTCCGGGCGCGGGCTTTGCCCCTAGGGAGAAAACTCGGGGGTTTCCCCTATGGCCTCCGGGCCCGGGCGGGCGCACCGTGGAGCCATGGCACACGACGAAATGTCCCGACGTGAGAACCGGCAACTCGCCGCCGCCTCGGCGACGATGGGCCCGTGGCGGACGGCCGCGGGAGTCGGTGCGGTGGTGGGCGCGACCGCCCTGGGGGTCGAGGCGATCTCCGGGGACTGGTCACTGGCCATGCTGGCCGGACCGGCCGGCTGGGCCCTGTTCTTCCTCTTCCTGGTCGGCACCGTCGGCGGTCAGCTGCGCCGCGACACCACCGACCGGCGGCTGCGCCGCTGGGCCGACGCGCACCCGTGGCAGTCGGCGCTCCCGGCGGCCGGCGGACTGCTGGTGCTGAACACCCTGGCGCAGTACTTCCTCGGCGACAGCGGGCTGTTCGGGTCCTTCTTCATCTCGCTGCTGCCGGCCGGCCTGCTGCTGGTGATCGCCGGGGTGGTGGGCTCGGTGAAGCAGGCCCGCGGCAAGGGTTAGGAACCCGCGGCGAGGATCGGGGCGGAGGGGCGGCGGGTCGGCGGTCAGCGCTTGCGCTTGCCGCCGGGGCGGCCGCTGCGGCCGGCCTGGCGCTTCTCGTACTGCTCGACGGCCTTCCGGTGGGCGTCCCGCCGGACGGCCTCGCCGGGGGCCTCGACCAGGCTGCGGGCGAAGTAGGCGGCCAGGCTGCCGACCCCGCCGATCAGCCAGACGGCGCCGAGCGACTTGTCCTCGGCCATCCAGCCGGTCAGCTGCTCCTTGCCCTCGGTGAGGACCTTCCAGGTGCGTCGGACGGCCATCAGCGAGCAGACCGCGATGGCGGCGGTCAGCAGCCCGTTCAGGAAGCCGCCGCTCTCGGAGAGGGCGATGCCCTCGACGCCGAAGCGCAGCACCAGTGCGGCGGCGGCGGTGGCGGCCAGCGCGCCGACCGAGACGCCGACCCGGCGCAGCCAGTAGCCGTTGTCCCGGTGGAGCCAGGAGGTGCCGAAGAAGCGGATCGGCTCCGGCTCGGGGGCGCCGGCGGGCTTGGGGGCGGGGGTGGGGGGCTGCTCGCTCACGTCGTCGATTATCACCCGGGCGCCGCGGAACGAGGGAGGAGCCGTCCCGGCCGGGACGGCTCCTCCGGGGTGTGCGGGGTCAGCCGAGCTTGCTGACGTCCCGGACGGCGCCCTTGTCGGCCGAGGTGGCCATCGCCGCGTAGGCCCGCAGCGCCTGGCTGACCTGGCGCTCGCGGTTCTGCGGCCGGTAGCCGTGCCCGGCCTCCAGCGCCCGACGGCGCTCGGCGAGGACCTCGTCCGGGACCTCCAGGGAGATCGTCCGGGCCGGGATGTCGATGGCGATGGTGTCGCCGTCCTCGACCAGCGCGATGATGCCGCCGGAGGCCGCCTCCGGGGAGGCGTGGCCGATGGACAGGCCCGAGGTACCGCCGGAGAACCGGCCGTCGGTGACCAGCGCGCAGGCCTTGCCCAGGCCGCGGCCCTTGAGGAAGGAGGTCGGGTAGAGCATCTCCTGCATGCCCGGGCCGCCCTTGGGGCCCTCGTAGCGGATGACGACGACGTCGCCCTCCTTGATCCGCTTGGCGAGGATCGCCTCGACCGCGGCCTCCTGGGACTCGCAGACCACCGCCGGGCCGCTGAACGTCCAGATCGACTCGTCGACGCCGGCCGTCTTCACGATGCAGCCGTCCTCGGCGAGGTTGCCGTACAGCACGGCGAGGCCGCCCTCGACCGAGTAGGCGTGCTCGACGCTGCGGATGCAGCCGCCGGCGGCGTCGGTGTCCAGCGACTCCCAGCGCTCGGACTGCGAGAAGGCCTCGGCGGAGCGCTTGCAGCCGGGTGCGGCGTGCCACAGCTCGACGGCCTCGGCGGAGGGCGAACCGCCGCGCACGTCCCAGGTCTTGAGCCACTCGGCGAGCGAGTCGGAGTGCACGGTGTGGACGTCCTCGTTGAGCAGCCCGCCCCGGTACAGCTCGCCGAGGATGGCCGGGATGCCGCCGGCCCGGTGCACGTCCTCCATGTAGTACGAGCCGTTGGGCGCGACCTTGGACAGGCAGGGCACCCTGCGGGAGACCGCGTCGATGGCCCGCATGTCGAAGTCCAGCTCGGCCTCCTGGGCGGCGGCGAGCAGGTGCAGGATGGTGTTGGTCGAGCCGCCCATGGCGATGTCCAGGGCCATGGCGTTCTCGAAGGCGGCGCGGCTCGCGATCGCGCGCGGCAGCACCGAGGCGTCGTCCTGGCCGTAGTGGCGGTTGGTGATCTCGACGACCGTGCGCCCGGCCCGCTCGTACAGCGCCCGGCGGGCGGTGTGGGTGGCGAGCACCGAGCCGTTGCCGGGCAGCGAGAGGCCGATCGCCTCGGTGAGGCAGTTCATCGAGTTGGCGGTGAACATGCCCGAGCAGGACCCGCAGGTCGGGCAGGCGTTCTCCTCGATGATCGCGATGTCCTCGTCGGAGACGTTCTCGTTGACCGCCTGGGAGATCGCGTCGATCAGGTCCAGCTTGCGCACGGTGCCGTCGACCAGGGTGGCCTTGCCGGCCTCCATCGGACCGCCGGAGACGAACACGGTCGGGATGTTGAGGCGCAGCGCGGCCATCAGCATGCCGGGGGTGATCTTGTCGCAGTTGGAGATGCAGATCAGCGCGTCGGCGCAGTGCGCGTTGACCATGTACTCGACCGAGTCGGCGATCAGGTCGCGCGAGGGCAGCGAGTAGAGCATGCCGCTGTGGCCCATCGCGATGCCGTCGTCGACGGCGATGGTGTTGAACTCGCGCGGGATGCCCCCGGCCTCCTTGATCGCCTCGGAGACGATCCGGCCGACCGGCTGGAGGTGGGTGTGGCCGGGGACGAACTCGGTGAAGGAGTTGGCGACCGCGATGATCGGCTTGCCGAAGTCCTCGCGGGCTACGCCGGCGGCCCGGAGAAGCGCCCGGGCGCCTGCCATGTTGCGACCGTGGGTGACCGTACGGGACCTCAGCTCGGGCACTGTGCTCCACTCCTTCGGGGCTCTCGCCGGCGCCCCGCCGGTGATCAGGGTGCGGGGGCCGTTGTGGCTTACGAGCCTACGCCCGCCGTCCGGCCGGCGGACGGCGCGTCCGCGATGCGGGCAGCCGGGGCGGGGTGCGTGCGAGGGCCTGCGGCGGACGGGCGGCCCCGGGCGGCGGGACGGGCGGCCTGCGGACGGCGCGCGGACGGCCTGCGGTCAGGCCGGCTTGACGGCCACGGTGAGGTCCAGGCTGAACGGTTCTGCGACCAGGCCGTCCGGGAACTCGACGGCCATCGCCGCCCGCTCGGCGGCCAGCACCGGGGCGCGCTCCTCGGGGCTGAGCGAGGCCAGGTAGGAGCGGGAGGTCAGGTCGGTGAGCACGTGCTCGACGGTGACCTGCCGCTCCCAGTGCAGCACCGTCCGCTCGACCACCAGGCCGGCCGGGGCGAAGTGCCGGGTGTGGCCGCTGATCCCGCCGTAGCCGCGGTAGCGGTCGGGCAGCGCGGCGGCCATCCGCTCGGCCCGGGCCCGGACCCACGGCACGGTCTCGTCGTGCACGTTCCACCAGGTGGCGACGGCGCCGCCCGGCCGCAGCACCCGGACCGCCTCCGGGACGGAGCGCTCGGGGCGGGTCCAGTGGAAGGCCTGGGCGTAGGTGATCAGGTCGGCGGAGGCGTCGTGGAAGGGCAGGTCGTCGCCGGTGCCGCGGACCAGCGGCAGGGCGGGCGAGGAGGCCAGGAACTGGGCGGCCATGCCGTCGCTGGGCTCGACCGCGACGACCTCGGCGCCCCGGGCGGCCAGCAGTCGGGTCGCGATGCCCGTCCCGGCGCCGACGTCCAGGACCCGGGCGCCCTTGAGGCCGCGGCCCCAGAGCCGTTCCACCGCGTCGAACAGCTCGTCCGGGTAGCCGGGGCGCCCCCGGTCGTACTCGGCGGCGACCGCGCCGAAGCTCACGGCGAGTTCCCGGTAGTTCTGGTAGTCCGTCACGTTTCCCCCTGCGTACGGCAGTTCACGCCCGATCGGGCCGGGCGATCAGCGTACGCGCGAGGGGGTGGCGAGGTGCAAGCGGGTGAAGGCCAGGGCCTCGGCCAGGTCGGCCTCGCGTTCGGCGGGGGACGCGGAGCGGCGGGTGTTGACCTCCAGCACCACGTGGCCGTCGAAGCCGGTGCGGGCGAGGTGCTCCAGCAGTTCGGCGCAGGGCTGCTTGCCCCGGCCGGGGATCAGGTGCTCGTCCTTGCCGGAGCCGCTGCCGTCGGCCAGGTGGACATGGGCGAGCCGGTCGCCCATCCGCTCGACCATCTCGAAGGCGTCGATCCGGGAGGTGGCCACGTGCGAGAGGTCGATGGTGAAGTGCCGGTACTCCTCGTCGGTGACGTCCCAGCCGGGGGCGTACGCCAGCACCTCGCGGTCGCGGTAGCGCCACGGGTACATGTTCTCGACGGCGAAGCGGACGTCGGTCTCGCCCGCCATCCGGTTGATGCCCTCGACGAACTCGCGGGCGTACTGCCGCTGCCAGCGGAACGGCGGGTGCACCACGACGGCGCTCGCGCCGAGCTTCTCGGCCGCCGCGCGGGCCCGGACCAGCTTGGTCCACGGGTCGGTGGTCCAGACCCGCTGGGTGATCAGCAGGCAGGGGGCGTGCACGGCCAGGATCGGCAGCTGGTGGGCGTCGGAGAGGCGGCGCAGCGCCTCCAGGTCCTGGCTGACCGGGTCGTTCCAGACCATCACCTCGACCCCGTCGTAGCCGAGCTTGGCGGCCAGCTCGAAGGCGACGGCGGTGCTCGCCGGGTACACCGAGGCGGTGGACAGCGCCACCTTGGTGTCCGGGATGTGCAGGGTCGGGTGCTGGGGCAGCACCAGCCGGTCGGTGGTGCGCAGCAGCGGCGGGCGGGCGGCGTCGCGCTTGGCGGCCTTCACCGAGCGGACGGACTGGACGGCGGCCTTGGCGGCACCGGCGGCCTTGCGCGCCGCGGTCTTCTTGGCGGGGGCGGAGGCGGGGGCGGAGGCGGCCTTGGCGGGGGCGGGGGCGGCTTTGGCGGGGGCCTTGGCGCTCTTGGCCGCCTTGGCGGCCTTCGCGCTCTTGGCGACCTTCGCGGCCTTGGCCACCTTGGCCACCTTGCCCGCCTGTGCCGCGGTGGCGCCCTTGACCGCCTTGCCGAGCCCGGCCGTGCCGAGTCGGCCGCGCGGGCCGGCCGGCCGCGGCTGCCCGTCCGCTCCGGGAGCGCGGCCCTCCTGCGTTCCGTCCTCGCCCGCTGGTTGCACCACGGGAGACAGCGTAAGCGGAGCGCGCCCCGAACGGGGGCGGACGCCCGGCGGAGTGACCGCCGGCACGCTCCCCCGCTACTGGGTGAGCGCGGGGCGGCGCTGGTCGGTGGGACTGTCCATGGCGTCCAGCTCGCGCAGGATGATGCCCTCGCGCAGCGCCCACGGACAGACGTCCAGCTCGTCCAGGCCGAACAGGTCCATCGCGGCGTCCGCGACCAGGGCCCCGGCCAGCAGCTGCTTGGCCCGGCCCTCGGAGACCCCGGGGATCTGCGCGCGCTCGGCGACGGTCATCGTGGACAGCCGCGGCAGCCAGGCGGCGAGCCCGCTGCGGGTGAGCCGGCGGTCGGCGTACGGGCCGGCGTCGGCGGGGGCGGCGCCGGTCATCCGGGCCAGCTGCTTGAAGGTCTTGGAGGTGGCGACGGCGTGCTGCGGGGCCCCGAGCCGGGAGATCTCGCCGACCACGTTGGCGATCTCGGCGCGGACGTGCCGTCTCAACTCGCGCAGCGCGTCCGGGTCGGCGACGTCCCCGGGCAGCCAGCGGGCGGTCAGCCGCCCGGCGCCGAGCGGCAGCGAGCAGGCGACGTCCGGCTGCTCGTCCAGGCCGCAGGCGATCTCCAGGGAGCCGCCGCCGATGTCCAGGTTGAGCAGCCGGCCCGAGGACCAGCCGAACCAGCGCCGGACGGCCAGGAAGGTGAGCCGGGCCTCGTCCTGCCCGGAGAGCACCCGGAGTTCGACCCCGGTCTCGGCGGCGACCCGGCGCAGCACCTGCTCGCCGTTGGCGGCCTCGCGGACGGCCGAGGTGGCGAACGGCAGGATGTCGACCACGCCCTTGTCCTCGGCGACCCGCAGCGAGGAGGCGATGTGGCCGATCAGCCGGTCGACGCCGGCCTCGCTTATCGCGCCGGAGCCGTCGAGCAGCTCGGCCAGGCGCAGTTCGGCCTTGTGCGAGTAAGCGGCCAGCGGGGCGGCACCCGGATGGGCGTCCACCACGAGGAAGTGGACCGTGTTGGAACCTACGTCGAGTACACCGAGTCGCATAACTCTCCACGCTACGCGATCCGGCCGTGGAGGAGATCGGTTGTGACCGTATTCGCGCTGGTCCAGGTCGTTCCCGACCGTTCCGGGTGCGATCGGTGGGTGGTGCCCGACGACCGTGCGCTCAGTGGCCGCCCGCTCAGTGGCCGCGCGCTCAGTGGCCGCGCGCTCAGTGGCCGCGCGGACCGGACCGGCGCTCGGTGCGGCAGTTGGCGTCCACCCAGCGGCGGGCCGGGCCCGGGGTGTCGGTGATCAGGCCGTCGGCGTCCCGGGCGGTCATCAGCTGCCAGGCCTCGGCGTCGTCCAGCGTCCAGACGTAGACCTCGCGCCCGGCCTTGCGCTCGGCCGCGATCCGGGTGGCACTGGCCAGGCCCGCGTCCAGGGCGATGCCGTCCAGCTTGAGGTCCCCCGGGTCCTCGGCGATCCCGCCGCTCTGGATCAGCACCACCGGCAGGGCGGGGGCCACCGCGTGGGCCTGGCGCAGGTTGGCGACCGAGAAGGAGTAGAGCACGACGTGCGCCCGGCTGCCGGCCGCGATCCGGGCGATCCGGGCGACGTCCTCGGGGCGCTGCCACTTGATCTCCATCAGCAGCGTGGCGCTGCTGGTGGAGAGGCGCGTCAGCAGTTCCTCCAGGGTCGGGACGGGCTGGGCGCCGCCCGGGCCGACGGTCACCCGCAGGGCGGCGACCTGGGCGGCGGTCAGGTCCGCGACGGCGCCCTTGCCGTTGGTGGTGCGGTCCACGGTCGGGTCGTGCATCAGCACCGGGACGCCGTCCCGGGTGGTCTGCACGTCGGTCTCCAGCCAGTCCGCGCCCTGGTTCAGCGCGGTGTCGAAGGAGGCCATGGTGTTCTCGGGCGCGTTGAACGGCGCACCCCGGTGCCCGATCACCACCGGGGACGCGCACACCTGCGGCGCGGCGGCCGAGCGGGCCTGCAGCGCGGGACCGGCGGAGGCGCACCCGGTGGCCAGGACCGCGAGCGCGGCGAGGGCGGCCGTCTGGGCGGCGCGGGGCGGGGCGGTCACGGCTCGGTGCTCCGGTTTCGGTCACTCGGGGTCGGTCGGTCGGTTTCGGTCACTCGGGGTCGGCTGGTACGCGGTCGTCTGATCCTCCTGACAGCCCCGCACCGACGTCCGGTTCCCCGGTCCGCCGGGATCGCCGGGATCGGCCGGATCGCCACGGCCCGCGGCCGGATCAGAGCAGGCCGTCCCACAACTGTTCCACGATGACGGCCCACCAGTTCTCCGGATCGCCGTAGACCGTACCGTCCAGCTCCGCCAGCCCCCGCTGCAGGGCGTCCACCGCCGTACCCGCCGCGGCCGGGTCCAGCCCGCGCAGGGTCGGCCACCAGCCGGCGAACAGCTCCAGGCAGCGGACGAAGGCCCGCAGGTCGGCGTTGCAGTGCCGGGCCGTCGCGTCGTCCGGGTCCACCGCCCGGACGGCGCCGTCCGCCGGGTCGAGGGTGATCAGCGCCCAGCCGTCCGTCCCCAGCACCAGCTGCCCGGCCGCCGCCGTCCGCTCCCGTTCGGCTGCCCGGGTGCCGCGGCCGAGCGCGGCGAGGTACGGCGCGAGCGGGGGCAGCACGGTGCCCGGGCGGGAGCCGTCCGCGATCGCCTCCGCACCCGGGTGGTGCAGCGCGAAGAAGCCGTCCACCGCCCTCGGCAGCCCGACCGCCAGCAGCAGCGCCGCCGCCTCCCCGGGCAGCTCCGCGCGCACCACCTCCGCCGGGTCGAAGCGCTGCACGCCCGCCGGACCGAACCGCCCGGCCAGCCGCTGCGCCAGCGCGGCGTCCGGCTCCGGCGGCAGCGGCGGCACCGCCCGCGGGAACGGCACCCGGTTGCGCCCCGGCCCGTCCGGCGCGTTTAACGCGTCCGACGCGTCCGGACCGGCGGTCCCGGCGGGCAACTCCCGTACGGCGGCGGCCCGGTGGTCGAAGCGCGGGCCGTACGGCAGGTCGAAGTCCAGCCGGGCGTGCGGCAGTTCGGCCGCCAGCGCGTACGACCAGTAGCCGCCGGGCAGGGCCGCCATCCGCAGGTCGGTCCGCACCGCCAGCACGTCCTCCGCCGCGACGCCCCGCTCCCGCAGCCACCACCAGCCGCGCAGCGCCGGATGCGGCAGCCCGGCGGCCGAGCGCAGCGCCAACGTGCGGGTGGCGCCGGTGCCGTCCCGGTACGTCAGTTCGGCCCGGGCACCCCGGCCGGTGGCCGGCGGCCGGGTCGGGTCGTGGCCGCCCGCACCGACGAAGTCCCGGTAGAGCCCGACCACTTCGTCCACCGGCACGGACGGCCAGACCGTGAACCGCCCGCTCTCCCGGTCCACCACGGCACACGCGGCCCCGACCTCCTCGGGCGCCCGGCGCTCCCCCGTCCGCGGATCCACCTCCACCCGCGGCGGCTCCGCCCAGACCACCCACCCCAGCTCGAACTCATGCGCGCACACCCGCCGCGCCACCCCGGCCCCCTGCGGCAGATCCCCGTTGATCCACCGGTGCCCCGCCTCCACCGCCTGCGCCCGAGCGATCACGCGTCCACCCCCGTCGAACCGAATCCGAACGCCACCATCATCCAGCCCCGATCAGCCACCGGGGACGACACTGGACCCCGCCCGCCCGACCATGACATCCGGAGGAACGGTGAACACCACACCCGTGCACGGCCGACAGCCCGTCGCCCGCACCCAGGGCGCCGTCGCCGCAGCCCTCCCCCCGGCACAGCGGAAGGAGTTCCACCGGGAGATGGACGAGGCAGACGAGGAGACGATCGACGGCGTCCTGCGCCGCTGGTGGCTGCGCGCACAGCTCTACCGCGACCCGGAGGGCGACCGCATCCAGACCGCCGTCCGGTCCGGCACCGCTCCCGGCACTCCCGCGTCCACGGTCCTGCGCCGGCTCGGGGCGCCGTGAGCCTCAGGTCCGCGACTCGGGGCACCGCTCCCGCCCCTCGTCGATCGCGGCCAGGACGTCCACCGTGCTGACGCCGGCGCTGGTCTCCCGATCCAGTCGGGCCACCGTCTCCGCCAGCGTGGGCTTGGAGGTCTGGCGCGCGATGAGGTCCAGGACATAGGCGTTGAGCGACTTGCCGGCCCGGGCCGCACGAACTTCGAGGATCCGGAGCTGGTCTTCCGGGACGTCCCGGATCGTCAGGGCGGTCATGCCTGGAAGGTAGCGCTGCTGCACGCGTCTCCGCGTGCAGCAGCGCTGTTCCCGGCTGCAAAGGCGCTCAGGCCACCGCGAGGTCGAGGGGGCGGCCGTCCGGGGTCAGGGCGATGGCCCAGAGGCCCTGGGTGGCGGGGTGGAGGGGGGCGGGGCCGCGGCGGGCGAGTTGGTGGTCGAGGTAGGTGACGGCGTCCCGGTGGTTGACCGCGTTCCAGGCGTGCGGGCGGCCGTAGGCGTCCAGGGTGAGCAGGACGGCCTGGGCGCCGTGCCCGGCCCGGCGGAGTTCGGCGGCGAGGCGGGTGAAGGCCTGGCCGCCGTCGCCGAGGTCGCGGAAGGGGGCGCCGAGTTCGCGTTCGGCGCGGTCGCGGCCGCCGCGTTCGCCGGCGTCGCCCTCGGTGGGGATGCGCGGGGCCGCGCAGGTGGGGCGGCCGGTGTAGGTGTCGACGGCGGAGAGGGCGATCTCCAGGCTGTTGTTGGCCCGGCCGGGTTGGCGGTGGCCGCCCGCGTTGACGGCCTCGGTCCAGCCGCCGGCCGCCGGGTCGGGGTGGCGGGCCGGCCGGTCGTCCTGGTCGCGGGGGACCCGTCGTTCCAGTTCGGCCTGGTGCTGGGGGTCGACCGGGCCGAGCCCGCCGGGCCGTCCGTACGGGCGGCTGTCGGCGATGGTGCGCAGTCGGGGTTCGGGGTCGTCGGCGAGCGGGCCGCGGCGGGCGCGCAGGGCGAGTTGGAGGGCCAGGGCGTGGGCGGTGGCGACCGGGACGGCGCCCCAGGCCAGGGTCGGGTCGGCGAGGGGCGCGGCGGTGTCCCGGCGGCGGCCGTCGGGGTGGTGGGGCTCGGGCCGGCCGATGACCGGGGTGGTGCCGACGATCGGCGGCTCGGTCGGCGGTGGCGGTGGCGGTGGCGGTGCGGTGGCCGGGCCGTGGGTTCCGGCCGGGGTACGGGGTGCGCCGGACTGCGGTCCGGCGGCCACCGGCGCGCCGACGGCGGGTGCACCGGCCACGGGGGTGCCGACCACGGGCGCGCCATTGGCGGGCGCCCCCGCCCCGACACCGCTGCCGAAGGGCGTGGCCGGGTGCGCCGGGTATCCGCCGCCGCCGCCGGCGGCGAGCGGGCCGGGCCCGACGGCGCCGATCGGGCCGGCCACCGGGTAGCCGCCCGAGTAGGCCGGTGTCCCGAACGGCCCGGGCGCGCCGATGACGCCGCCGACACCGACCACGCCGATCGGTCGGACGACCGGGGGTGTGTCCGGCGCCGGGCTGTAGACGGGTCCGCCGGTGGACGGCGCGGTGACGGGCGCGGGCGGCGCGGCCACGGAGTCGGTCCGTACGGTCACCGGCACGGTGCCGCCACCGCCGTTGGTGCGGGTGGGCGCCTGGAGCGGGTAGTCCCCGTCCGACCAGCCCGCCGCCACCGATGAGCCGCCCTGGTGGGCGGGGGCCGCCGCCCGGACCGACGGCCCGTCGTCCCGGGCGGGCGGCGACCAGTCGGCGGCCGCGGCCACGGCCCGGTGCGACCCGCCGTACGAGCCTCCGTACGCGGGGCCGGTGGCCGCCGCCGCGGCCGGGTCGGCCGTCGGCACCGGGGCCGGGACGGCCGTGGGGTCCGCGGTGGGGTCCGCGACGTACGACGCCGCGGAGAGCACGGACGGGACCACCGGCGCGCCGGCCCGGTCCGCCGTCGGCTCCCCCGGCACCTTCGGGTCGCCCCCGGGAGCCCCGGGAGCCCTGGGGTCCCTGGGGTCCCTGGGGTCCCGAGGGTTGGTCAGGTCGGTCAGGTCGGTCAGGTCGGCGAGCGGCAGCCCGTGCAGGTCCTTGCCCGCCCGGTCGGTGAGCACCGGCCGCCCGTGCTCGTCGAGCCGGACGGCGAGGCCGGCCACCCCGACCACCGGCTTGCCGTCCGGCCCGGTCACCACCAGCAGCCCGGCGGCATCGGCCACCGGTGTGCCGTCGGAGCGCAGGATGACCGGCTTGCCGTCCGTGCCGAGGACGGGCTGCCCGTGGGCGTCGAGCGCGACGCTGAGGCCGGGCACGCCGACCAGCGGCTTGCCGTCCTTCCCGGAGAGCACGACCAGGCCGGTGCCGTCCTTGCCGAGCACGCCCGGTTCGCCCAGGGCGGCGGGCAGTCCGGCGGCGAGCGGGTCGAAGCCGGCCGCGGTGCGGTAGGAGGCGGTGGTGACGCCGGGCGTGGCCGCGGCGCCCAGGCGCAGCAGGGCGACGGCGGAGGGGTCCTTGAGCGCGGTGGCCAGGGCGTCCTTCATGCCGCGGCCGAGTTCGGCGAGCAGTCCGGCGATCTTGAGGGCGGCGGTCTCCACCGCGACGGCCTCGATGCCCGCGGCGACCTGGTCGGCGGCGGTGTTCTCGACGCCGGCCGCGAAGCCGGCGACGGACTTCGCCAGTCCGCCGAACACTCCCGTCCGGCCCGTCTGCCCGGTCTGCCCGCTCTGCCCCGTCTGCCCGGTCCGGTCGGCGCTGCGGGCCACCCCGGCCGCGGTCCGCCGGACCTCGGCGGCCTGCTCCCGGGCCTGTTGGAGCTCGGCGGCCAGGTTCCGCAGAGTGGCGATGATCTCGGCCTTGCAGCCGTCGACGTCCTGCGCGGCGGTGTCGAAGGCGGCGGCGACCAGCCCGACCGCGGTGTGGGCGTCCGGCAGGCGGCCCTTGCCGCCGTCGCTGCAGGTGCGCCAGTAGGCGGTGAAGGAGTCGACGGCGTGGCCGGTGTTGTCGGCGGCCACGCGCTGGGCGGACTCGCCGCCCCGGCGGGTGATCCGTTCGGCCTCCGCCGCGAACTCCCGCCAGTGCGCGGCCGCCGTGCGCAGGGCCCCCTCGTCGGCCTGCGGCCACGGGTGGCCGGTCCTGGCCAGGAGCGGGACCAGTTCCTCGGGCAGTTTCCGGGACACGCGCTTCTCCCCCTTCGAGCCGGGCCGTTCAGACCGACATGTCCTGGGGGACGGCCGGTGCCGCCCCCGGGGTTGCCCCGGTTCCCGAAGCCGTCGGCGGGCCCTGGTACACGGCGGGCCTGGCGACCGCCCCCGGCGCGGCCGCGGCCGGTCCGGTGTTCGCGCCGAAGCCGTCCGCCGTCGAGGTGTCGGTGTCGGTGGTCCGCTCGGCCATGGTGTGCAGTCCGGCGCCGACCTGGCCCACCTGGCCGGCCAGGGCTCTGAGCCCGCCAAGGAGTTCACCGTGCGCCGGGCCGTAGACGGCGGCGAAGGCGCTGCCCGGCTGGTCGGCGCCCCAGGGCGCGCCGAGCGCGGCCAGGTCCTTCTCCAAGGTGCCGACGGCCTTGCCGAGTTCACGTCCGAGCTTCTCGAACTCCCTGCCCTCGCCGTGGAGTTCCCACGGCTTGAGGGCGAACCCGGTGCCGTCGCCGTCGGACTCGCCGGTGCTGCCGCCTGCCATCCCCGTACCTCCCCGTAGCGGACCGCGGCCGCCATCCTAGGCACGCGGCCGCCTCCGCCCGGCGGACGGCCGCACCTCTTCACCCCGCCTTCACCGCGTCCCGGGCGCGTGCCCAACGCGACCCGGGCGCGTGCCGAACGCGTCCCGGACGCGTCCGGGGCGCGCGGCGGGCGTCGCCCACCGGCCCGTACACCCCCGCGAAGCTCTACCCTTGCCGGGTGGCACCAGCAGAAACGTCCAAGAAGAAGGCCAAGGCGAAGCCCCCGGCCGCCCCCGCCCCCGTCGACCTCGCGATGCCGACCCTGCGCCGCGAGATCCCGCGCGACGAGGTCCCGCTCGACTTCCCGCGCGCCTGGGTCGAGTTCGCCGACCCCGCCGACGAGGAGCAGGTCTTCCGCTGCGACCTGACCTGGCTGACCTCCCGCTGGTCCTGCGTCTTCGGCCAGGGCTGCCACGGCATCCGCGAGGGCCGCGGCGAGTCGGACGGCTGCTGCACGCTGGGCGCCCACTACTCGGACGAGGACGACGAGAAGCGCGTCCTCGGCCACGCGGCCCGGCTGACGCCCGAGCTGTGGGAGAACTTCGCCGAGGGCACCGACGCCAAGGGCCGGATCCGCAACGACGGCGGCGTCACCATGCTGGACGAGGACGGCGACCGCCAGACCCGCCGGGTCGACGGCGCCTGCATCTTCGTGAACAGCCCGGACTTCGCGGGCGGCGCCGGCTGCGCCCTGCACGCGCTGGCCCTCAAGGAGGGCCGCGAGCCGCTGGAGACCAAGCCGGACGTCTGCTGGCAGCTGCCGGTCCGCCGCACCTACGACTGGATCGACCGCCCCGACGACACCCGCTACCTCCAGGTGACGATCGGCGAGTACGACCGCCGCGGCTGGGGCCCGGGCGGCCACGACCTGCACTGGTGGTGCACCGGCGCCCCGGCCGCGCACCAGGGCGCGGTGGCGGTGTACGTCAGCTACCGCCCCGAGCTCACCGAGCTGATGGGCCGCGAGGCGTACGAGGTGCTGGCCCGGCTGTGCGAGGAGCGCATCGCCACCAAGGGCGACCGCAGGGTGGCCCCGCACCCGGCGGACCCGGTCAAGAAGGCCAAGGACAAGAAGTAGCGGCTGCGGGCCCGGTCCCCCTCAGGGGAGCCGGGCCTGCCGTCGGTAGACCGGTCGGTCCAGGCGGCCGTCGGTAGACCGGTCGGTCCAGAGCTACCAGTAGACCGGTCGGTCCAGACGACCCTCGGTAGACCGGTCGGTCCAGACAACAGTCAGTAGACCGGTCGGTCTATTTGTCGATGTCGCCGACCACGAAGAACATCGACCCGAGGATCGCCACCATGTCGGCGACCAGCGTCCCGGGCAGCAGCTCGGTGAGCGCCTGGATGTTGTTGAAGGACGCCGAGCGCAGCTTGAGCCGCCACGGCGTCTTGTCGCCGCGCGAGACCAGGTAGTAGCCGTTGACCCCGAGCGGGTTCTCGGTCCACGCGTAGGTGCTGCCCTCGGGCGCCTTGAGCACCTTGGGCAGCCGCTGGTTGACCGGGCCGGGCGGGAGGGTGGCGAGCTTGTCGAGGCAGGCGTCGGCGAGGTCCAGCGCGTTGCCGGTCTGCTCCAGCAGGCACTCGAAGCGGGCGAGGCAGTCGCCCTCTTCGCGGGTGACGACGGTGAGCACCTGCCGCAGTTCCTCGGAGCCGTACGCGAGGTAGGGCTCGTCGCGGCGCAGGTCGAGGTCGAGGCCGCTGGCCCGGGCGATCGGGCCGCTGACCCCGTACGCCTGCGCCTGGGCCGCGGTGAGCACGCCGACGCCGGCGGTGCGGGCGCGGAAGATCTCGTTGCCGAGGACGAGGTCCTCGAAGACCGGCAGCTGGGAGCGGACGGTGGCGACGGCGGCGCGGACCCGGCCGAGCCAGCCGGCCGGGAGGTCCTCCTTGAGGCCGCCGACCCGGTTGAACATGTAGTGCATCCGGCCGCCGGAGGCCTCCTCCAGCACGTGCTGGAGGTCCTCGCGGCCGGTGAAGGCGTGGAAGATCGGGGTGATCCCGCCGAGTTCCAGGGGGTAGGAGCCGAGGAACATCAGGTGGTTGAGCACCCGGTTGAGCTCGGCGAGCAGGGTGCGGATCCACACCGCCCGCTCGGGGACCTCCATGCCGAGCATCCGCTCGACGCCGAGCACCACGCCGAGTTCGTTGGAGAAGGCGGAGAGCCAGTCGTGCCGGTTGGCCAACATGATGATCTGCCGGTAGTCACGGGCCTCGAACAGCTTCTCCGCGCCGCGGTGCATGTAGCCGATCACCGGCTCGGCGGTGACGATCCGCTCGCCGTCGAGCAGCAGGCGCAGCCGCAGCACGCCGTGGGTGGCCGGGTGCTGCGGGCCGATGTTGAGCACCATGTCGGTGGTGCCCGCCCCGCCGGTGAAGTTCTCGGCTCCCGCCCCGATGCCGACCGTGGTCTCCCTCATGACCCCAGAGTCTGCCATCCCGGCAGGGCCGCCAGGCTCGTCGGTACCGGCATGCGGACGGCTTGCAGGACCCAGCCGAAGCCGCCCAGCCCGGCCGGGTCGGTGAGTTCGGCCCCCTCCCCCGCGCCGCTGAGCGCCCGCAGGTAGCCGGCCGGGTCGGTGGAGGCGAGCGCCAGCGGCGGGCGCCCGCCGCTGACCCCGAGCGCGCGCAGGGCCTCGCGCTGCGTCGTCCACAGGCTGTGGAGACCGGGGACGGCGACGGCGTCCAGCGCGACGTGCGCGGTCACGTCGCGGGAGCCGTCCGGCACCGGGGCCACCTCCCGGCCGTCCCGGAAACCGGTGAAGGTCCCGAACGGCGGCCGCCGCCCGGCCGTGTGCCCGTAGTCGACGGCGACGGCCAGGCCGCGCTCCAGCCCGGCCACCGCCCGGGCCCAGGCGGCGTCCCGGGGCGCCCCGAACTCCACCACCTCCCCGGGCTCGACGGCCGGCCACCAGCGCTCGGCCCAGGCCGCGTCGGCCGCCGAGACGGGTTCGCCGAGGCGTTCCTCGCCGGTCGCGGTGTCCACCTCGCGGTAGCGCAGCGCCCCGTCCTCGTCGACCTCCCCGGCGTCCAGCGGCACGTTGTCCAGCCACTCGTTGGCGAACAGCAGCCCGGTCACCCCGCGCGGCGGCTCCGTCGTCCACAGGGCTGTGGACGGGAGTCCGGCGGGCCGGTCGGCGAGCTCCACGCCGTACGGGCGCAGCCGGGCGAGCACCGGCCCGGGCAGTTCGGCCAGCACCCCGGCCAGCAGTTCCCCGCGCCCGGCCCCGACGTCGATCAGGGCCAGCTCCTCCGGACGACCGAGGGCCTCGTCAACCTCCAGCAGCAGCCGGGCCACCGCACGGGCGAACCTCGGCGAGGCGTGCACCGAGGTCCGGAAGTGCCCGGCCGGGCCCTCCGGCCTGCGGTAGAAGCCGCCGTCCCGGTCGTACAGGGCCCGTTCCATGGCGGGCGCCCACCGCATCCACGTCATGGGGCGGGACGCTACCCGCCGGTGCGCGGCCCCTCCCAACCGGAGCGGGGGCGTCTCCGACCTACGGAGTAGGACGGATCGCCCTACCGGCGGACCTGGGCACCTCGTGCGACTGCCTAGGCTGGACACGTGCATCGACTCAACGCCTGGCTCCGCCGTCACCCCATGGTGGTCGACGCCGTCTGGGCGTCGCTCGTGCTCTTCTTCGCCCTGGTGTCCGACAGTTCCTCCGACAGCGGCTGGCGCCTCAACTCCGAGATCCTGGTCGCGGTGCTGCTGCCGCTGCTGATGGTCTTCCGCCGGCGCTTCCCCGACGTCACCGTCGCCGCCGCCACCGGCGTCGGCCTCGGGCAGGTCGCCGCCGACATCGACCCGGGCGCCTCCTCCATCGCCTACCTGGTGTTCGCCTACACCGGCGCCGCCTTCGGCCAGAAGTGGACCTCCCGGCTCGCCCTGCTCGCCGGGCTCTCCGCCGGTCCGCTGGCGTTCTGGCGGATGCACCTGGTGAAGACGTCCACCACCGACCACACCGGGGTGTACGTCTCCCGGCCGTACGGCGTCGCCGAGGCGCTGCTGGTCACCGTGCTGATGAGCACCCCGTTCATCCTCTGCTGGGCCTGGGGCCGGCTGACCAGGGTGCGGCGCGCCTACCTGACCGAGCTGGAGGACCGCGCGGCCCGGCTGGAGCGCGAGCGGGACGCCCAGTCCAAGGTGGCCGTGGCGGCCGAGCGGGCCCGGATCGCCCGCGAGCTGCACGACGTGGTCGCGCACAACGTGTCGGTGATGATCGTCCAGGCCGACGGCGCCGCCTACGTGCTGGACAACTCCCCGCAGCAGGCGAAGGAGGCACTCGGCACGATCGCCTCCACCGGGCGGCAGGCCCTGGTCGAGATGCGCCGCCTGCTGGGCGTGCTGCGCACCGCCGGCACCGCCGAGGAGTACGTCCCGCAGCCGGGCGTCGAGGAGCTGCCCGACCTCCTGGAGCAGGTCCGCACGGCCGGGCTGGAGGTCGACTACGCGACCTCCGGGCACCCGCGCGAACTCCCCCGCGGCGTCGAGCTGACGGTCTACCGGATCGTCCAGGAGGCGCTGACCAACGTCCGCAAGCACGGCGGCCCCGACGTGCACGCCCGGGTGGCGGTCGACTTCGGCGAACGCGAGCTGGCCGTCCTGGTGGAGGACGACGGCCGCGGCAGCACCGACGAACAACTGGCCGCCGGCGGCACGGACGGTCTGGGCCACGGCCTGATCGGCATGCGCGAGCGGGTCGGCATGGTCAGCGGGAGCCTCGACGTGGGCCCCCGCCCCGGCGGCGGCTTCCGGATCCGCGCCGTCCTCCCGCTCAAGGCGGCACACTAGCCCCCCGTCCTCTGTTAGGAGCCACCTTGACCATCCGCGTGATGCTCGTCGACGACCAGGAACTGCTGCGCACCGGCTTCCGGATGATCCTCCAGTCGCAGGGCGACATCGAGATCGCCGCCGAGGCGGGCGACGGCGCCCAGGCGCTGGAGCGGCTGCGGCACACGCAGGTGGACGTGATCCTGATGGACGTGCGGATGCCGCGCCTGGACGGTGTGCAGGCGACCCGCCGGATCTGCCTGGCCGAGGACGGCAGCCCGCTGCCGAACGCCCCGCACGTGCTCATCCTCACCACCTTCGACCTGGACGAGTACGCCTTCGCCGCGCTCAAGGCCGGGGCCAGCGGCTTCCTGCTCAAGGACGTCCCGCCGACCGAGCTGGTGGCCGCGATCCGCGCGGTGCACGGCGGGGACGCCGTGGTCGCCCCGACCACCACCCGGCGGATGATCGACCGCTTCGCCGAGGTGCTGCCGACCCCGCACAGCGCGCCGGGCTCGGACGTCCTGGGCCCGCTGACCGAGCGCGAGCGGGAGGTGTTCCTGCTGGTCGCCCAGGGCCTGTCGAACGGCGAGATCGCGGCCCGGCTGGTGCTCTCCGAGGCCACCGTGAAGACCCACGTCGGCCGGATCCTGGCCAAGCTGGGGCTGCGCGACCGGGTCCAGGCGGTGGTGCTGGCGTACGAGGCCGGGCTGATCCGGGCCGGGGCGTCCGACTAGGGCCTAGCCACGCCCAGGGACGACTGCCGGGGCCGCCCGTACACTGGGGCGGTACGTCCGGTACCCGACGCGGACCGGAACGGTCATTCAGGACAAGGGTGGACATGGATTCGTCCGACTTCGCCGACTTCGGAGAGTTCGCCCCGCTCGCCGACGGCCTCGGCGACCCCAGCAGCCGACCGGCCCGGCTCGCCGTCGGCGTGGTCGGCACCGGCCGGGTCGGCCCCGCGCTGGGCGCCGCCCTGCAGCTCGCCGGGCATACCGTGGTCGCCGCCTCCGGGGTGTCCGCCGCCTCCCGCCGCCGCGCCGAGTCCCTGCTGCCGGGCGTGCGGATCGTCACCCCGCCGCAGGTGATGGCCGCCGCCGACCTGGTGCTGCTGACCGTCCCGGACGACGCGCTCGCCGACCTGGTGGCCGGGCTGGTCGCCACCGGGGCGGTCCGCCCCGGCCAACTGCTGGTGCACACCTCCGGCGCGCACGGCGTCGGCATCCTGGAGCCCGCCGCCCGGGCCGGGGCGCTGCCGCTGGCCCTGCACCCCGCGATGACCTTCACCGGCACCTCGGTGGACCTCGCCCGGCTGGCCGGCTGCCCCTTCGGGGTGACCGCCCCCGAGGAGCTGCGGCCGGTCGCCGAGGCGCTGGTGGTGGAGATGGGCGGCGAGCCCGAGTGGGTGCCCGAGGAGGTCCGCCCGCTCTACCACACCGCCCTCGCGCACGGCGCGAACCACCTGGTCACCCTGGTCGCCCAGGCGATGGACCTGCTGCGCACGGCCGGCGTCGCCGAGCCCGGCCGGATGCTCGGCCCGCTGCTCGGCGCCGCCCTGGACAACAGCCTGCGCTCCGGCGACGCGGCCCTCACCGGCCCGGTCGCCCGGGGCGACGCGGGCACCGTACGGCGCCACCTGGCGCAGCTCAGTACGGTGTCCCCGGACATCCCGGCGGCGTACCGGGCGATGGCCCGCGCCACCGCGCAACGGGCGCTCGCCAACGGGACGATCGACGACGCGTCGGCGGCGGCGCTGCTGGACGTACTGAACGAGGAGAAGCACTGATGGCACGCGGGAAGCAGCCGAGCAAGGCCCAGCGGGCGCCGAAGGTCCACCGGGCCGTCGTCACCCACACCGTGGACGACTTCGAGGCCGCGTTCTGGCCGGACGAGAGCCCGGTGGACAACGCCGTGGTGATGACCATGGGCGCCCTGCACGAGGGCCACGCCGCGCTGGTCCGGGCCGCCCGCAAGCAGGTCGGCCGGGAGGGCCGGGTCGCGGTCACGGTCTTCGTCAACCCGCTGCAGTTCGGCCCGGCCGAGGACCTGGAGCGCTACCCGCGCACCCTGGACGCCGACGTCAAGCTGGCCGAGGAGAACGGCGCCGACGTGGTGTTCGCGCCGTCCGTCGAGGAGGTCTACCCGAACGGCGAGCCGCAGGTGCGCCTGGCGGCCGGCCCGATGGGCGGGCGCTTCGAGGGCGCCACCCGCCCCGGCCACTTCGACGGGGTGCTGACCGTCGTCGCCAAGCTGCTGCACATCACCGACCCGGACTTCGCCTTCTTCGGCGAGAAGGACGCCCAGCAGCTGGCGCTCATCCAGCGGATGGTCGCCGACCTGGACTTCGACGTCGAGATCGTCGGCGTGCCGACCGTCCGCGAGGAGGACGGCCTGGCGCTGTCCTCGCGCAACCGCTACCTCTCCGAGGAGGAGCGCACCCGCGCCCTCGCCCTGTCCAAGGCCCTGTTCGCCGGCCGGGACGTCGCCGCGCAGGGCCCGAAGGCCGTGCGCGAGGCCGCCTCCGCCGTCCTGGACGGCGCCGAGGGCGTCACCCTCGACTACCTCGCCCTGATCGACCCGCACGACTTCTCCGAGGCGGCGGACGACTTCCAGGGCGAGGCGGTGCTGGCCGTCGCCGCACAGGTGGGCTCGACCCGCCTGATCGACAACGTTCACGTCATCTGCCGCTAGGCAGCTGACCGTCCAGTACGGAATCGTTCGCTGAACAGTTCGCCGAACAGGTAGTTCAACCCCTCAGGCATGCACTCACAGGAGGCGTGACCCGCAATGCTCCGCACCATGCTCAAGTCCAAGATCCACCGGGCCACCGTGACCCAGGCCGACCTGCACTACGTCGGCTCGGTCACGGTGGACGAGGACCTGCTCGACGCCGCCGACCTGCTCCCCGGCGAGCTGGTCCACATCGTCGACATCAACAACGGCGCCCGGCTGGAGACGTACACCATCGCCGGCCCGCGCGGCACCGGCGTGATCGGCATCAACGGCGCCGCCGCCCGCCTGGTCCACCCGGGCGACCTCGTCATACTCATCGCCTACGGGCAGATGGACACGGCCGAGGCCAAGGGCTACGAGCCGAAGGTGGTCTTCGTGGACGGGAACAACCGGATCACCGGCTTCGGCGGCGACCCGGCGCAGGCCCCGGAGGGCAGCGGACTGCTCCGCGGCGACGCGGCGTACCGTGACGAGGACGGCGCGGCCACCACGGCCACGCGCTGAAGGAGTCACTGAGTCATGTCCGCTACGCACCGCCTCACCGCCCCGGCCCCGGGCTGGACCGCCGCCACCGACGTGGTCGTGGTCGGCTCCGGCATCGCCGGTCTCACCGTCGCCCTCAACGTCCGCAAGGCCGGCCTGCGGGCCATGGTGGTCACCAAGGCGGTGCTGGACGAGGGCTCCACCCGCTGGGCCCAGGGCGGCATAGCCGCCGCCCTGGGCGAGGGGGACACCCCGGAGCAGCACCTGGACGACACCCTGGTGGCCGGCGCCGGCGTCTGCGACGAGGAGGCCGTCCGCACCCTGGTCACCGAGGGCCCGGACGCCGTCCGCCGGCTGATCGCCGTCGGCGCGGCCTTCGACCGCGACGCGGACGGCGAGATCCTGCTCACCCGCGAGGGCGGCCACCACCGCCACCGGATCGTGCACGCGGGCGGGGACGCCACCGGCGCGGAGGTCTCCCGCGCCCTGGTCGCCGCCGTCCGCAGCGACCCGGACCTCGAACTGATCGAGCACGCGCTCGTCCTCGACCTGCTGACCGACGCCGAGGGCCACACCGCCGGGCTGACCCTGCACGTGATGGGCGAGGGCCAGCGCGACGGCGTCGGCGCCGTCCGGGCCCGCGCCGTGGTGCTCGCCACCGGTGGCCTGGGGCAGGTCTTCTCCGCCACCACCAACCCGGCCGTCTCCACCGGCGACGGCGTGGCCCTGGCCCTGCGGGCCGGCGCCGCCGCCGCCGACCTGGAGTTCGTCCAGTTCCACCCGACCGTGCTCTGGCTCGGCCCGGACGCCGCGGGCCAGCAGCCGCTGGTCTCCGAGGCCGTGCGCGGCGAGGGCGCCCACCTGGTGGACGCGGACGGCGTGCGCTTCATGGTCGGCCAGCACGAGCTGGCCGAACTCGCCCCGCGCGACATCGTCGCCAAGGCCATCACCCGGCGCATGCAGGAGCAGGGCTCCGACCACATGTTCCTGGACGGGCGGCACTTCGGGGCCGAGATGTGGGAGCACCGCTTCCCCACCATCCTGGCCTCCTGCCGCTCGCACGGCATCGACCCGGTCACCGAGCCGATCCCGATCGCCCCGGCCGCGCACCACGCCGCCGGCGGCGTCCGCACCGACCGGCACGGCCGTACCTCCGTCCCCGGCCTGTACGCCTGCGGCGAGGTCGCCTGCACCGGGGTGCACGGCGCCAACCGGCTGGCCTCCAACTCCCTGCTGGAGGGCCTGGTCTTCGCCGAGCGGATCGCCGCCGACCTGGCCGAGCGGCACGCGGCCGGCGAACTGCCCGAGCGCACCGTGGACGTGGCCGCCGCGCAGGCCGCCCGGCCGGTGCCGCTGCCGGCCTCCGAGGCGCGCGCCGAGATCCAGCGGCTGATGTCGCGCGGCGCGGGCGTGCTGCGCTCGGCCGCCTCGCTGGCCGACGCCGCGGCCGGGCTGGCCCTGCTCGGCGAGCAGGCCCGCTCCCACGTGGCCGAGGAGAAGCCGGCCGACCCCCGGGTGGAGACCTGGGAGGCCGCCAACCTGCTGCTGGTCGCCACCGCCCTGGTGGCGGCCGCCGCGCAGCGCGAGGAGACCCGCGGCGGCCACTGGCGCGAGGACTTCCCCGAACGCGACGACGCCCACTGGCGGCGCCACCTGATCACCACCCTCGCCGCCTCCGGCGACCCCGTCAGCACTCCCGAGGAGCAGTAGAACCATGACCCACGCGCACGAGGAACTCCCCCTGGCCGACCAGGGCGGCTGCGGCGACGGCTGCGCCTGCGGGGACGGCGAGGGCTACGAGACCGGCCTGGACCCGCAGCTGGCCGAGCTGCTGGAGGAGGCCGGGCTGGACCCGATCGAGGTCGAGGACATCGCCACCCTGGCGCTGGCCGAGGACCTGGCCGGCGGCGAGGACGTCACCTCGGTGGCCACCGTGCCCGCCGACGCGGTCGCGACCGCCGACTTCACCGCCCGCCAGGCCGGTGTGGTGGCCGGCCTGCGGGTCGCCGAGGCGGTCGTCTCGCTGGTCTGCGAGGAGGAGTTCGAGGTCGAGCGGCACGTCCAGGACGGCGACCGGGTGGAGGCCGGCCAGGTGCTGCTGTCGGTCCGCTCGCGCACCCGCGACCTGCTGACCGCCGAGCGCAGCGCGCTCAACCTGCTCTGCCGCCTGTCCGGCATCGCCACCGCGACCCGGGCCTGGGCGGACGCCCTGGAGGGCACCGGCGCGGTCGTCCGGGACACCCGCAAGACCACCCCGGGCCTGCGCGCCCTGGAGAAGTTCGCGGTCCGCTGCGGCGGCGGCGCCAACCACCGGATGGCGCTCTCGGACGCCGCCCTGGTGAAGGACAACCACGTGGTCGCCGCGGGCGGCGTGGCCGAGGCCTTCCGGGCCGTCCGGGCCGCGTACCCGGAGCTGGCGGTCGAGGTCGAGGTGGACGAGCTGGCGCAGATCCCCCCGGTGCTGGAGGCCGGTGCGGACCTGATCCTGCTGGACAACTTCACCGTCGAGCAGTTGAAGGAGGCCGTCGCGCTGGTGGCCGGCCGGGCGAAGCTGGAGGCCTCCGGCGGACTGACCCTGGCCGGCGCGCGCGAGGTCGCCCAGACTGGTGTCGACTACCTGGCCGTGGGCGCGCTGACCCACTCCTCGCCGATCCTGGACATCGGCCTGGACCTGCGCGCCTGACCGTCAGGTCGAGAGCGGTTCCTGCCCCGATCCCGTCCCGACTCGCAGAAAGCGTTCCCGTGCTCCTCACCATCGACGTCGGCAACACCCAGACCACGCTCGGCCTGTTCGACGGCGAGGAAGTGGTGGAACACTGGCGGATCTCCACCGATCCGCGCCGCACGGCCGACGAACTGGCGGTGCTGCTGCACGGGTTGACGGGCAGTCGCACCGCGGTCCGGGAGGCCGCGGTGGAGGGCCTGGCGATCTGCTCCTCCGTCCCCGCCGTGCTCCACGAGCTCCGCGAGGTGACCCGCCGCTACTACGGCGACGTCCCCGCGGTGATCGTGGAGCCCGGCGTGAAGACCGGGGTGCACGTCCTGATGGACAACCCCAAGGAGGTCGGCGCGGACCGGATCGTCAACGCGCTGGCCGCCAACCACCTGTACGGCGGCCCGTGCATCGTGGTCGACTTCGGCACCGCGACCACCTTCGACGCCGTCAACGCGCGCGGCGACTACGTGGGCGGCGCGATCGCCCCCGGCATCGAGATCTCGGTCGAGGCGCTCGGCGTCCGCGGCGCCCAGCTGCGCAAGATCGAGCTGGCCCGGCCGCGCAACGTGATCGGGAAGAACACCGTCGAGGGCATGCAGTCCGGCATCCTCTACGGCTTCGCCGGGCAGGTCGACGGCCTGGTCGAGCGGATGGCCCGGGAGCTGGCCAAGGACCCGGACGACGTCCAGGTGATCGCCACCGGCGGGCTCGCCCCGCTGGTCCTCGGCGAGGCCACCACCATCGACGAGCACGAGCCCTGGCTGACCCTGATCGGCCTGCGCCTGGTGTACGAGCGCAACCGACCGAGCTGACCCCGCCCGCCGTCCCCGCTGCCCCGCACCCCCGGTCACTCGGCTGACCCGGTGGGTGCGGGGCAGCGTCACAGGCTTGGCGAAAGGTTTCTCCAGCGGGCCGACCGCGCGGAATTCCGCGCGACGTTACCGACAAATCGGATATTCCTCACGTAGTGTCAACCCATGCCTACGCCACACGGATCGCGCGGCGGCATGGCCTTCAGCGCCGACGAAGTCCGCGTGCTGCGCCGAGCCCTCGCCCAAGCCCTGCACCCCGCCGTCCCCGTCCACCTCCAGGCCCCCGACCGGACGGCGCTCGCCGGGCCCGGCGCCGAGCTGTGGGCGGAGGACGTCCAGGACGCCCTGCACCTGACCGAGGCCATCGACGAGGCCGTCCAGGAGGGCGGCCGGCTGCGCGCCTTCCTGCTCGCCGACCTCGGCCGCTACCGCGCCGCCCTGCCCGGCAGCGCCCCCGGCTACCTGGAGCGCCTGGAGGAGGCGGTGACCGACGGCTACCTGCCCGGACCCGAGGACCTCACCGCCCTGCGCGGGCTGACCCGCCAGCCCTGCGGCCACGGCGAGCGGGCCCGCCGCTCCCGGCTCGCCGGGCGCTGCCACGCCCTGGCCGAGGCCGCCGTCCGTGAGCGCCTGGCGCTCTCCACCGGGCAGCCGCGCCACCTGGTGGCCGTACCGAACCCCGCCGCACCACCCAGCAGTCACCCCACCCCTGTAGGAGGACGGATCACGATGAGCAGCACCGACTCCCGGGACTCCCGCCCGGAGCAGCCCGCCGCCGCGCAGACCCCGCCCCGCCCGCACCGGATGCCCACCCCGGCCGAACTCTTCGGCCGCCGCCCCAAGCCTCCGGCCCGGCCCGCCCCGGAGGCCGGGCGGGACGGCGAGGAGGTCGAGCTCGCCACCGGCACCGGCTGAGCCGCCCGCACCCGCCCCGGAGGGGAGGCCGTCGGTCCGACGGCCTCCCCTCCGGCGATATCCGGTCGCGGAGCACCGTGTGTGGCTGGCTACCCTTGTGGGGTGAGCGATCAGAGCCTTGTCCCCGCGACCGACGACCTTCCCGAGCAGATGCGCGTCCGGCGCGAGAAGCTGGACCGGCTCCGGGCGGCCGGGGTCGACCCGTACCCGGTCGGATTCCCCCGCACCAGCACCATCGCGGACCTGCGTGCCAAGCACCCGGACCTCGAACCCGACACCGCGACCGGCGAGCGCGCCGGCATCACCGGCCGGGTGATCCTGTCCCGCACCGGCGGCAAGCTCTGCTTCGCCACCCTGCGCGACGGCTCCGGCGACCTCCAGGTGATGTTCTCCCTGGACAAGCTCGGCGCCGAGCGGCTGGCGGCCTGGAAGTCCGACATCGACCTGGGCGACCAGGTCGGCGTCGAGGGCGAGGTGATCACCTCCAAGCGCGGCGAGCTGTCGGTGATGGTGGACCGCTGGGAGCTCACCGCCAAGTGCCTGCGCCCGCTGCCGGACAAGCACAAGGGCCTGACCGACCCGGAGGCCCGGGTCCGCCAGCGCTACGTCGACCTGATCGTGAACCCCGAGGCGCGCGAGATCCTGCACCTGCGCAGCAAGGTCGTCCGCTCGATCCGCCGCACCTACGAGGACCGCGGCTACATCGAGGTCGAGACCCCGATGCTGCAGCCGGTGCACGGCGGCGCCAACGCGCGTCCGTTCAAGACGCACATCAACGCGTACGACATCGACCTCTACATGCGCATCGCCCCCGAGCTGTACCTCAAGCGGCTGGTGGTCGGCGGCGCCGAGAAGGTCTTCGAGATCAACCGCAACTTCCGCAACGAGGGCGCGGACTCCACCCACAACCCGGAGTTCACCTCGCTGGAGTCGTACGAGGCCTACGGCGACTACGACACCCAGGCCGAGCTGATCCGCGCGACGATCGTCAACGCCGCCCGGGACGCCCTGGGCACCACGGTGATCAAGGGCCTCGACCCGCACGGCGTGGAGCACGAGATCGACCTGGCCGAGCCGTGGGCGGAGGTCAGCGTCTACCCGGGCATCTCCGCCCACCTGGGCGTCGAGGTCACCCCGGAGACCTCCGTCGAGGAGCTGCGCGCGCTGGCCACCGAGCACGGCATCCCGTTCGAGAAGAACTGGGGCCACGGCCAGATCGTGCTGGAGATGGTGGAGCGCCTGCTGGAGGAGAACGCCGTCCGGCCGACCTTCATCAAGGACTACCCGACCGAGGTCTCCCCGCTGACCCGCCAGCACCGCTCGGTCGCGGGCGTGGCCGAGAAGTGGGACCTGGTGATCTTCGGCACCGAGATCGGCACCGCCTACTCCGAGCTGGTCGACCCGGTCGAGCAGCGCGCCCGCCTGACCGCGCAGTCCCTGCTGGCCGCCGGCGGCGACGTCGAGGCGATGCAGGTGGACGAGGACTTCCTGCGCGCCCTGGAGTACGCGATGCCCCCGACCGGTGGCCTGGGCCTCGGCGTGGACCGCCTGATCATGCTGCTGACCGGCAAGAACATCCGGGAGACCGTGCTCTTCCCGCTGGTGAAGCCGGAGCCGAAGGCCTCCGCCGCCGCGGCGGAGAAGACCGAGGAGGAGTGACCTGATGGACTACGTCAGCGCGATCGTGCCGCCGCTGGTCATGGCGATCGGCTTCGGATTCCTGGTGCGGGCCATCATCCGCAGCCAGGGCGGGGCCCAGAAGGCCAAGGAAGACACCGACTGATCGACTGGCGTCGTCAGCCGCTCCGAACCACCCGCGCCGCCATTCCCGATTCCCGGGGGTGGCGGCGCGCCGGTTTGGCGCACTTCACAAGATTTGCCCCATTCACTCCCTATCCTGGCCGCACTATGGTCCGGCAACTCGGCGAACTTGAGAACGCCATCATGACCCGGGTGTGGCGGTGGAACCGACCGGTGACGGTTCGCGAGGTTCTCCTGGATCTGCAGTCGGAACGCGAAATCGCGTACACCACGGTGATGACCGTCCTGGACAAGCTGCACAGAAAGGGCTGGCTGCGCCGCGAGCGGGTGGGCCGGGCCTATCGATATGAACCGGTCTCCTCGCGTGAGGCGTACACGGCGGCCCTGATGAACGACGCCTGGGCCACCGGCGACAATCCCGCGGCGGCCCTGGTCCACTTCTTCGGCCTGATGTCGCCGGAGCAGCGCGAGGCCCTCCGGGACGCCTTGCGGGTCGCGGCCTTGTTCCCGCCCGATCCAGCGGCGGATCAGCCCGCCCCGGATTCCCCCGCGGACGGCCCCGATACCGGCGGAGCGGATACCGGGGAGACCCCGCCGGGCGCGACGCGATAACGTCCCGCCATGGAGGTCACCATCCGCCGCGCGCGGACCACGGACGTACGGGCCGTACGCGGGCTCATCGACGCCTACTCGCGCGACGGCATTCTGCTCGACAAGCCCACAGTCACACTGTTCGAATCCGTCCAGGAGTTCTGGGTCGCGGAACGCGACGACAACGGCGCGGTGGTGGCCTGCGGCGCCCTGCACGTGATGTGGGAGGACCTCGCCGAGGTCCGCACCCTCGCGGTCGATCCGTCCTGCCGGGGCTTCGGGATCGGGCACGTGCTGTTGGAGAAGCTGGTGCAGACCGCCCGCTGGCTGGGCGTCCGTCGGATTTTCTGCTTGACGTTCGAGGTTCCGTTCTTCGCGAAACACGGTTTCGTCGAGATCGGGGAGCTCCAGGAAACCGATGATGGTACGACAGACCCGGCGGCGATCGCTACGGACGTCTATGAAGAACTCCTCCGCTCGTACGATGAAGGTGTCGCGGAGTTCCTCGACCTGGAGCGGGTGAAGCCCAACACACTGGGCAACTCACGCATGCTGCTGCACCTCTGAGCGGCTCCGCGCCGGTCAAGGGTTTGTGTTTTCCGCAGAAAGGCGCTTTCCTTTCCTTAGGCAATGGGTCGTTTAGCGGAAAGGGAAGCCCGTGGCACAGAGGGTGCAGGTCATTCTTGAAGACGATCTCGATGGCGGTTCGGCGGACGAGACGGTGACGTTCGCGCTCGACGGCGTTGCCTACGAGATCGATCTGAAGAGCGCCAACGCGGACAAGCTGCGCGGTCTGCTGGCGCCCTACCTGGAGAAGGGCCGCAAGCAGAGCGGCCGGCTGGCCGGGCCCCGCCGCCCGGGCCGCGCCGCCGCTGCGCGGCCGTCCGGCAGCGCTCCCGACACCGCGAAGGTCCGCGCGTGGGCCAAGGAGCAGGGCATGGAGGTCAACGACCGCGGCCGGGTGCCGAGCACCGTCCGCGAGGCCTACGACAAGGCCAACGTGGCCTGACCCCGGCGCCACCACCGGCCCGCCGGAGCGGATGCGGGGCCCCGGCGGCCGCGTACGGCACCGACGACACACGCGCGGGGCGCGGAGGTGACACCTCCGCGCCCCGCGGCGCGCACCGGGCCGGCCGCCGCACCGGGGCCCCGGGGCCCGGGCCTGCCCGGCCGGCCGGGGCTGCGGGCTCGGGCGGCGGAACAATCACGAGCTGTGCAACGCTGTAGGGGCGAAGCGGTAACGCGGACACCCCGGGATGGCGTACGACCGTCCCCGGCCGCCGTCGAACCACCGTCACCGCGGCCGGACTTCTCGCCAGGCGAACACCGCCACCGCGGAAACTGCGCGAGAACCGCCCCGATACCGGGTATGAATGCAGGTGGACGGGTTCTTCGACCTGTCCAGGGGCAGCATGTGCGACCGGCCGAAGAGGACCCGGCTCCGCCCCGGCGACTCTTGTTCGCCGATGGCGTAGCGGTTTCCGGTGCATCCGGCCCACCTGTGGGAACACCGATTCCCAGCATCAGGTTGGGATTGGTGTCGGCTGGTCGCGCAGCATCTCGCTCCTCTACCGGGGAGTGAATCCGTGGGCCGCGCCGCTGAGCGGGACTAGCATGCGGAAGGACAGGGCGGGGACGGACCCCGAACTGCCCGACCGCTCTGAGGAGCGATAAACGATGTTCGAGAGGTTCACCGACCGCGCGCGGCGGGTTGTCGTCCTGGCTCAGGAAGAAGCCCGGATGCTCAACCACAACTACATCGGCACCGAGCACATCCTCCTGGGTCTGATCCACGAGGGCGAGGGCGTCGCCGCCAAGGCCCTGGAGAGCCTCGGGATTTCCCTTGAGGCCGTGCGCCAGCAGGTCGAGGAGATCATCGGCCAGGGCCAGCAGGCCCCGTCCGGTCACATTCCCTTCACCCCCCGGGCGAAGAAGGTCCTGGAGCTGTCGCTCCGGGAGGCCCTGCAGCTCGGCCACAACTACATCGGCACCGAGCACATCCTGCTCGGCCTGATCCGCGAGGGCGAGGGCGTCGCCGCCCAGGTCCTGGTGAAGCTGGGTGCCGACCTCAACCGGGTGCGCCAGCAGGTCATCCAGCTGCTCTCCGGTTACCAGACCAGCGGCGGCAAGGAGTCGGCCACGGCCGGCGGGCCCGCCGAGGGCACCCCGTCGACCTCGCTGGTCCTGGACCAGTTCGGGCGCAACCTCACCCAGGCCGCCCGCGAGGCCAAGCTCGACCCGGTCATCGGGCGCGAGAAGGAGATCGAGCGGGTCATGCAGGTGCTGTCCCGCCGCACCAAGAACAACCCGGTCCTGATCGGTGAGCCCGGCGTCGGCAAGACCGCCGTGGTCGAGGGCCTGGCGCAGGCGATCGTCAAGGGCGAGGTCCCGGAGACGCTCAAGGACAAGCAGCTCTACACGCTGGACCTGGGCGCCCTGGTGGCCGGCTCGCGCTACCGCGGTGACTTCGAGGAGCGCCTCAAGAAGGTGCTCAAGGAGATCCGCACCCGCGGCGACATCATCCTGTTCATCGACGAGCTGCACACCCTGGTCGGTGCGGGCGCCGCCGAGGGCGCCATCGACGCCGCCAGCATCCTCAAGCCGATGCTGGCCCGCGGCGAGCTGCAGACCATCGGTGCCACCACCCTGGACGAGTACCGCAAGCACCTGGAGAAGGACGCCGCGCTGGAGCGCCGCTTCCAGCCGATCCAGGTCGCCGAGCCCTCGCTGCCGCACACCATCGAGATCCTCAAGGGTCTGCGCGACCGCTACGAGGCCCACCACCGGGTCTCCATCACGGACGCCGCCCTGGTCGCCGCCGCCACCCTGGCCGACCGGTACATCTCGGACCGCTTCCTGCCGGACAAGGCGATCGACCTGATCGACGAGGCCGGCTCGCGCATGCGCATCCGCCGGATGACCGCGCCGCCGGACCTGCGCGAGTTCGACGAGAAGATCGCCGACGTGCGCCGCGAGAAGGAGAGCGCGATCGACGCGCAGGACTTCGAGAAGGCCGCGTCCCTGCGCGACGACGAGAAGCAGCTCCTGCAGGCCAAGGCCAAGCGCGAGAAGGAGTGGAAGGCCGGCGACATGGACGTCGTCGCGGAGGTCAACGAGGAGCTCATCGCCGAGGTCCTGGCCACCGCCACCGGCATCCCGGTCTTCAAGCTGACCGAGGAGGAGACCTCCCGGCTGCTGCGCATGGAGGACGAGCTGCACAAGCGCGTCATCGGCCAGAAGGACGCCATCAAGGCGCTCTCCCAGGCCATCCGGCGCACCCGTGCGGGCCTCAAGGACCCGAAGCGCCCCGGCGGTTCGTTCATCTTCGCCGGCCCGTCTGGCGTCGGTAAGACCGAACTGTCCAAGACGCTCGCCGAGTTCCTCTTCGGCGACGAGGACGCGCTGATCGCGCTCGACATGTCCGAGTTCTCCGAGAAGCACACCGTCTCCCGGCTGTTCGGCTCCCCGCCCGGGTACGTGGGCTACGAGGAGGGCGGCCAGCTGACCGAGAAGGTCCGCCGCAAGCCGTTCTCGGTCGTCCTCTTCGACGAGGTCGAGAAGGCCCACCCGGACATCTTCAACTCGCTGCTGCAGATCCTGGAGGACGGTCGTCTGACCGACTCCCAGGGCCGCGTGGTCGACTTCAAGAACACCGTCATCATCATGACGACCAACCTCGGCACCCGGGACATCTCCAAGGGCTTCAACCTGGGCTTCGCGGCCACGGGTGACTCCCAGACCGGGTACGAGCGGATGAAGGCGAAGGTCGGCGAGGAGCTCAAGCAGCACTTCCGCCCCGAGTTCCTGAACCGCGTCGACGACATCGTGGTGTTCCACCAGCTGTCCGAGGTCGACATCATCCAGATCGTCGACCTGATGATCGCCAAGGTGGACGAGCGGCTCAAGGACAAGGACATGGGCCTGGAGCTCAGCGTCGAGGCCAAGAAGCTGCTGGCCAAGCGCGGCTACGACCCCATCATGGGTGCCCGTCCGCTGCGCCGCACCATCCAGCGCGAGATCGAGGACCACCTCTCCGAGAAGATCCTCTTCGGCGAGCTGCGGGCCGGCCACATCGTGGTCGTGGACGTGGACGGCGACGGCAAGGACGCCAAGTTCACCTTCCGCGGCGAGGAGAAGTCGGCCGTCGCGGACACCCCGGCCGAGGTCGCTTCGTCCGGTCCGGACCTGACGAAGTAGACCAACATTTAACAGACAACTTCACAGCCACGAGCCCCCGGCGTTCGCGCCGGGGGCTCGTTGCGTTCCGGATTCCCGCGCAGGGCCCGGACCAGGCGTTTTCTGACCTGCCGTCAGCTGACATGAAATCGGCGAGCATAGCGCCGTGGCCATGTCAGGGTCAAGGTCTATCTTTTCCAGCTCCACTTCGGTCAAATGACGTCCACCTGTCTTTCATATTGGTTTACCGGGCCTTGGCCAAGAGTCAGCTCGGTCGGGGAGGGCGTCACAACGTTGAAGACCACCAGGAGAGCCGCAGCGGTCACCACCGCGGCGGCGGTCATAGTCACGCTCGGCGCGGGTCTGTTCCCGAGCAGCGCCGTCGCGGCCGGCTCGGCACCGGTTCCGAAGGACCCGGCCGACGCCGTCCAGTCCGTCAACACCGAGCACAACATCCCGGGCCCGCTGACCGCCAAGGTCGACGCGGAGAAGAAGGCCGCCACCGAGCAGCTGCTCAACGGCACCGCCCAGGTCGAGCAGCACAACGGCAGCACCAGCGTGAAGCTCGGCAAGGACAAGTACGTCGAGCTCCCCCGTGAGCGCTCGGACAAGATCTTCACGATCCTGGTCGACTTCGGCGACCAGGTCGACAACACCACCAAGACCGCCGACGGCAAGGTCAAGTACGGCGGCGAGGCCGGCCCCAAGCACAACGAGATCGAGGCGCCCGACCGCGCCACGAACAACTCGACCGCCTGGCAGGCCGACTACAACCAGCAGCACTACCAGGACCTGTACTTCGCCAAGGACAAGCCCTCGCTGAAGACCTTCTACGAGAAGCAGTCCTCGGGCCGCTACACGGTCGACGGCGTGGTCTCGGACTGGGTCCGGGTGCCGTGGAACGAGGCCCGTTACGGCTCCGACTACTGCGGCTCCAACGTCTGCTCCAGCGCCCAGGACCTGATCCGCGACGCCGTCGACATCTGGTACAAGGACCAGCTGGCGAAGGGTCAGACCAAGGAGCAGGTCAAGGCGACGCTGGCCTCGTACGACCAGTGGGACCGCTACGGGTCGCACCACGACGGGAACTTCAACCAGCCCGACGGGTACATCGACCACTTCCAGATCGTGCACGCCGGTGAGGACAAGTCGGCCGGTGGCGGCAAGCAGGGCAGCAAGGCCCTGTGGGCGCACCGCTCGTACGTCTACGGCAACCTGACCGGCCAGGCCGGCCCGGACAACAACAAGCTCGGCGGCGTCCAGGTCGGTGACTCCGGCTTCTGGATCGGCGACTACACGATGCAGCCGGAGAACGGCGGCCTCGGCGTCTTCGCGCACGAGTACGGCCACGACCTCGGTCTGCCGGACCTCTACGACACCGCCGGCAAGGGCATCGACAACTCGGTCGGCTTCTGGTCCCTGATGTCGTCCGGCTCCTGGCTCGGCGAGGGCAAGGACAGCATCGGCGACATGCCGAACGACCTCGACGCCTGGAGCAAGTACCAGCTCGGCTGGCTCAAGGTCGACCGCGCCAAGGCGGGCACCGAGTCGACGCACCACATCGGCCCGGTCGAGTACAACACCAACCTTCCGCAGGCGCTCATCGTCGACCTGCCGAAGAAGAGCATCACCACCGACATCAACAAGCCCTTCGGTGGCAACAACGAGTGGTGGAGCGGCAGCGCCGACAACCTGAACGTCACGCTGACCCGCGACATCGACCTGACCGGCAAGACCAAGGCCAGCATCAACGCCAAGGCCTGGTACGAGCTGGAGCCGGACTTCGACTACGCCTTCGGCGAGGTCTCCACCGACGGTGGCAAGACCTGGACCGTGGTGGACGGCACCTGGAACGGCGCCGCCCTCCCGAAGGAGAACGGCCGCCCGGCCCTCAGCGGCCTCACCGCCGCCTGGGGCGACCTGTCGTTCAACCTGGACGCCTACGCGGGCAAGAAGATCCAGTTCCGCTACCACAACACCACTGACGGCGGTCTGCACTACCGCGGCTTCGCGGCGGACAACATCGCCGTGGTCGCCGACGGTGCCACCGTGTTCAGCGACGACGTGGAGAACGGCGACAACGGCTGGACCGCCGCCGGCTTCACCCGCTTCGGCGGCTCGTACACCAAGGACTACGCGCAGTACTACATCGCGGAGAACAAGCAGTACGTGTCGTTCGACCAGACCCTCAAGACCGGCCCGTACAACTTCGGTTCGGCCGCCAAGCCCAGCTGGGTCGAGCACTACTCGTACCAGCCCGGCCTGCTGATCTGGTACTGGGACGAGTCGCAGACCGACAACAACGTCAGCGCCCACCCGGGCCACGGCCTGGTCCTGCCGGTCGACTCGCACCCGGCCCCGATCAAGTGGTCCGACGGCACCCTGATGCGTCCGCGCATGCAGGGCTTCGACTCGACCTTCGGTTCGCGCCGCGTCCCGGCGCTGACCCTGCACAAGGCCGACGTCGAGACCGTCATCCCGAAGTCCAAGGGCGTCGACGAGTTCAACGACCTGAAGTCCTGGTGGTCGAAGGACGACCAGTACGCCGGTGTGGACGTGCCGAAGACCGGCACCAGCATCGAGGTCGAGAACGAGTCCGCGAACTACCTGGAGACCTGGATCCGGGTCCGCCCGGTCGACAACTGATCGTCCTGACGGTCAGGCCGTGATCGCGCGGCACTGAGTTCTCCACGTCCGGCCCGCCCCCGCCACCGCGCGGGGGCGGGCCGGACGCTTTTCGGCGGCCGGGCGCTCTTCGGCGGCCGGGCGCTTTCCGTCGGCCGGCTCCGCCCGGGAGCGCGCGCACCGGGTGGCGCTGGTCACAGCGGTTCGGCGCGGTACGACCGGGCCTAGTAGTCGGCGGGGCGGGACCGCGGCGTGGACCCGGTCGGGCCTCGGCGATCCGATCTCATGATCATTACTCCGTCGGTGGGAATCCCCGGCGCCACGCCGACTACACGGGGTAGTACATCGCCGGGTTTGGGGCTGCGCTCGGTGACGGTTAAAGCTGAGTGCTCCCCAGCGCAGCCGACCGCCCGACCGGGCGTTTCCGTGCTGCGCCCGCACGACCGTGAGGTACGACCCGCGATGTCCAACGTCCCGCCCGTGGGGCCGGCCCTGCGCCGGCTCGCCGTCCGCGCGACGGCCCAGGCGGCCGTCTGGCAGCCGCGGATCGGCCAGGCCGTCCGCAGCCGCGCCGTACCGTCGCTGCGGCTGCTCACGACCCCCCGGCACGCCACCCTGCCGGGCAGCCGGCAGCGGACCGAGCGCGACCACGCGGTGGCCTCGGCCGGGGCGGCCGCCGCGCTGCTGGCGGGCGTGCTGCTGATCGCCACTCCGGGCAGCGCCTCGGCGCAGACCGTACGGCCGACCACGCCCGGCAGCTCGGCCTTCACGGCCCCGCGGGCGGAGGTGCCCAACCCGGGCCTGGTGCAGGTGGCCGGGCCGAGCCCGTACAAGCTGCCGGACGACGCCGCCTCGGCGCAGGCCTTCGTGGCCGTGGCGCCCAACCTGCTGCCGCTCGACCCGGCCGCCGCGGAGCCCGCGCCCGCCGAACAGCCCGGCGCGCAGCCGGAGGCCTCACCGGCCCCCGCGCCCGCGCCGGACTGGTCGGCGCCGGCGCCGGACGCGCCGACCAGCAACCCGTTCGGGAAGCCCAACCGCAGCTACGCCGCCGGGTACCACACCGGGGTGGACTTCGCGGTCTCCCCCGGCACGCCGGTGCTGGCGGTCGGCGACGCGACCGTGGTCTCGGCCGGCTGGGACGGCGCGTACGGCAAGGAGGTCGTGCTGCGGCTGGCCGACGGGCACTTCGCGCAGTACGCGCACCTGTCGGCGGTCTCGGTGTCGGCCGGCGACCGGGTGCCGGCGGGCCTACGGGTCGGACTGTCCGGGAACACCGGCAACTCGACCGGGCCGCACCTGCACTTCGAGATCCGCACCAGCAACCGCTACGGCGCGGTGGTCAACCCGATCGCCTACCTCTCCGCGCACGGCGTCACGGCGTTCTAGGACGCCGTGCCGCGGTGCCGCGGTGATCAGCCGGTGGTGCCGGTGGTGGGTCGGCCGATCCGGCTGCTGATCTCCAGCGCGACCTCGCGGGCCGCTTCGAGCGCCTCCTCCAGGTCCGCGGCCGGCAGCTTCTCGCCCCACACGTTCTCGGTCTCGCCGCAGTCGGAGGAGTCCTGCTTGAGCAGGAAGAACGCCGAGTGGGCGGTGAACAGCGCCATCGTGGCCCGCAGCCGGTCGCGGAACCCGGCGTCGGGTCCGTGCACCAGCTGCATCATGGTGATCACGCGCTCCCGGAACGCCAGCCCGGCCGGGGACTCCCGCAGCGCGGGCTGGTTCTCGTGGAAGAAGCGCAGCAGCGGGGCCCGCTCGGTCATCCCGTCCGCGTAGCGCCGGATCAACTCGTCGCGCATCTCCGGGCTCCAGGCCTCCTGCTCCCGGCCCCACGCGATGATCTCGTCGATCGGCGCGGCCATCCGCTCCACGATGCCCAGGACGATGTCGTCCTTGGTCTTGAAGTGGTAGTACAGCGCGGCCTTGGTGACGCCCAGTCGGTCGGCGATCTCACGCAGCGAGGTCTGCTCGTAGCCCTGCTCCGAGAAGAGCTCCAACGACACCTCGATGATGCGAGCCCGGGTGTCGCTGCGGGGGCTGTGCGGAGTGCCCATGGCCTGCCTCGTTGACTGCGTCGGTGACGGCTGCGGTGACTTGCTGCGGTGACGGCTGCGGACCCAGGGTGGCGTCCGCCCCGGGCCCATTCTCCCTGCCCAGGCGCTCGGTCTTAAAACTGGCTTGACGACCGGCTAGTAAAAAGCCTACCGTGCCGACGATCGATAAACTAGCCGGGCGTCAAGTAAGTGATCCGCACCGCGGCGCGAGGCCCGTCCGAAACACCCCTCCGGGAGACCCCACCCCATGTCACAGTCCAAGACCGCCGGCCCGGTACCGGAGGACAAGGCGACCGAGGAGGAGCAGCCGCGGTCACCCCGCGAGATCCGCCTCGTGATGGTCGGCCTGGTCGTCACGATGCTGCTGGCCATGCTCGACAACCTGATCGTCGGAACCGCGATGCCGACCATCGTCGGCGACCTCGGCGGCGCCGAGCACCTCTCCTGGGTGGTCACCGCGTACACCCTGGCCACCGCCGCCTCCACCCCGATCTGGGGCAAGCTCGGCGACCTCTACGGTCGCAAGGGCATCTTCCTGACCTCGATCGTGATCTTCCTGGTGGGCTCGGCGCTGTCCGGCCTGTCCCAGAACATGAACGAGCTGATCGGCTTCCGCGCCGTGCAGGGCCTCGGCGCCGGCGGCCTGATGGTCGGCGTCATGTCGATCATGGGTGCGCTCGTCCCGCCGCGTGACCGCGGCAAGTACCAGGGCATGTTCGCCGCCGTGATGGCCCTCGCCACCATCGGCGGCCCGCTGGTCGGCGGCTTCATCACCGACCACCTGAGCTGGCACTGGACCTTCTACATCAACCTGCCGCTCGGCCTGATAGCCCTCGCCGTGGTCGTCGTCACCCTCAAGCTGCCGAAGGTCACCAACACCGCCCGGATCGACTACCCGGGCGCGGTGCTGCTCACCGCGGGCATCACCTCGCTGGTGCTGATCACCACCTGGGGCGGCCAGCAGTACGCCTGGGGCTCCAAGGAGATCCTCGGCCTGGCCGCGCTCGCCGTCGCCTCGCTGATCGCCTTCTGCTACGTGGAGCAGCGGGCCCAGGAGCCGATGCTCCCGCTGAGCCTCTTCAAGAACCTGAACTTCACCCTGGTCTCGATCATCGGCTTCGTGGTCGGCTTCGTGATGTTCGGCTCGACCGTCTTCCTGCCGCTCTACCAGCAGATCGTCCAGGGCGCCTCGGCGACCAACTCCGGCCTGCTGCTGATGCCGATGATGTTCGGCATGCTGGTCGTCTCGCTGGTGGTCGGCCAGGCCGTCACCAAGACCGGCAAGTACCGGATCTTCCCGATCATCGGCACCGTCGTGATGACCGCCGGCATGGTCCTGCTCTCCACCATGGGCGTCGGGACCAGCAGCTTCACCTCGGCCTGCTGGATGGTCGTACTCGGCGCGGGCATGGGCTTCCTGATGCAGATCACCATGCTGGTCGCCCAGAACAGCGTCGAGCTCAAGGACATGGGCGTGGCCAGCTCCACCGCCACCCTGTTCCGCACCATCGGCGGTTCCTTCGGTGTCGCGCTGTTCGGCGCCCTGTTCAACAACCGGGTGAAGGACACCATGACCTCGCGCCTGGGCGAGCAGGCCTCGGCCGGCGGCGGGGCGAAGGACCCGGGCCAGGTGAGCCCGGCCGAGCTGCGCAAGCTGCCCGAGGTCGTCCAGGACGCCTACCACCACGCCGTGTCCAACGGCATGCACACCGTCTTCCTGTGGGGCGCCGGGGTGGCCGTGATCGCCATCGCCGCCGCACTGTTCCTGCGCGAGGTGCCGCTGCGCGGCACCGGCAAGGGCGAGAAGCCGGCCGAGGCCTCGCTGGAGGCGGCGGCCGTCTGACGACCGCCCACGGACGACGGCGCCCCCGGGAAGGGATCTCCCGGGGGCGCCGTCCTCGTTGTCCCGGGGGGCTTCGCCGCCGGCTACTGGGGCAGCCGGTAGACGCCCTGCTCGACCGGCTCGACCAGGCCGTCGGCGACCAGGCCGTCCAGGGCCCGGGCGCGCTGCACCGCGTCCGGCCAGACCGCGTCCAGCCGGGCCTGCGGGACGGTGCCGTGCGCCTCGCGCAGCACCGCGAGCAGCTTGCCGCGCACCTGGCGGTCGGTGCCCTCGTAGGTCTGGCCGCGCCGGGCCGGGCCCTCGTACGGCGGGCGGCCGGCCCGTTGCCAGGCGCAGACGGTGAACAGCGGGCACTCCCCGCACTCCGGGCCTCGGGCGGTACAGACCAGGGCTCCCAGCTCCATCACGCCGACCGCCCAGGTGGCGGCCGTCCCGGCGTCGTCCGGCAGCAGCGCGGTCGCGGTGCGGCGCTCGGCGGCGGTAGTGGCGGTGGCCGGGTACTCCACGCCGGTCACCGCGCGGGCGAAGACCCGGCGGACGTTGGTGTCCAGCACCACGTGCCGCTGGCGGAAGGCGAAGGAGGCGACGGCCGCGGCGGTGTACTCCCCCACCCCGGGCAGCGAGAGCAGCGTGGCGTGGTCGTCCGGGACCTCCCCGCCGTGCTCCTCGGTGATCGCCACGGCGGCCGCGTGCAGGCGCAGCGCGCGGCGCGGGTAGCCCAGCCGGCCCCACATCCGGACCGCCTCGCCGGGCGCCTCGGCGGCGAGGGAGGCGGGGGTGGGCCAGCGGGTCATCCAGGCCTGCCAGGCGGGCAGCACCCGCTTCACCGGGGTCTGCTGGAGCATGAACTCGCTCACCATGACGGCCCAGGGCGTCGCGTCGGGGGTCCGCCAGGGCAGGTCGCGCTTGCTGGCCTCGTACCAGTCGATGACGGTCGAGTGCAGCAGCGGCAGGGGCAGTGGCGGCGCGGGGGCGGCTTCGGTGGCGGTGATGGCAGTCATGGCCCTTCGATCCTCCCACGGCCGCGGAGCCGGATCGAAGCGGATGCGGCGGCTCCGGACGGACCGTTCTCCCCCGGTTTCCGCTCGGGTCGCCACCCGGGCTCCACGCGGACTCCAGCGGGTCTCCGGCCGGTTCTCCGCCGGTTTCCGGCCGGGCATCCGGGTGAAAGGACTCCCTCGAACGGATCAAATGGCGGATCATGTGAAAGAAGGGGCGACTGTGCGGTGTTGGTGAGTCAATCGCCACACGCAGTCCCATAGAGTTTGATCGTGCCCTCTTTGCGTCAACCCGTGGGACCGCTGCCGGCCTCGATCTACTGGCGTCGGCGTGTCGTCGTGCTCGTCGCCGTCGCGGCGGTCGTCGCCCTGATCGCCTGGCTGATGACCGATCAGGGCGGGGGCGGTGACGGCGGCTCGTCGAGCAAGGCCGCGCAGCCCGTACCGTCCCAGAGCCAGACGCCCGCTCAGGCGATCACGCCCGGCGCCTCGCCGAGCGGCCCCGCGGCGCACCCGGCCGGCGGCTCCGGCGGCGGGCCGGTGGCCAGCGGCGGCGGCAGCGAGGTCGGCCTCAGCGGCGGCGCCACGGGTGGCGGCGCCGGCGGGACCGGCGGCTCGGGCGGGACCGGTGGGTCCGGTACCTCGGGCGGGTCCGGCGGCGCGGGCGGTTCCGGTGGCGGCAGCCCGGCGCCCGGCGGGGCCGGCGGCTCGGGCGGTGGCGCCCCGGCAGTGAACACCGCCGAGGTGATGGCACTCCCGGTCTGCTCCTCCTCGCAGGTCGCCCTGGAGCTGGCCGGCACCCAGAACTCGTACCAGCCCAAGGACAAGCCCAAGCTGGCGCTGACGGTCAAGAACTCCTCCGGCGCCAACTGCCGGGTGGACCTGGGCCGCACCGCCTCCGCGATCACGGTCAGCAGCGGCAGCAACAACGACCGGGTCTGGTCCTCCGGCGACTGCCCGCCCGACAAGGGCAACATCTGGGTGCAGATCCCGGCGAACGGCAGCCAGACCGAGACCTTCACCTGGGACCGCAGCCGCAGCAAGCCGCAGTGCGCGACCGCCGACCAGACCGCCCCGGCGAACGGGACGTACGTGGTGCTGGCGGAGCTCACCGGGCTCTCCGGTGACAAGGTGTCGGCCCGGACCTCGATCCGACTGGACAGCTGAACGCCCGTCACGTCCCCACGGAGCCCCCGGCCGCCGAGCGGTCGGGGGCTCCGCGCTTCGGCACGTCGGCCCGGCGGCACGTCGGCCGTTCCGTGCCGAGGGGTCCGGGGACGCGGAACGGCCCCCGAGGAAGCGTTTCTCCGGGGGCCGTTCGTGGTCCGCTGCGCGTCCGCGTCCGGTCAGACGTAGCGCTCCAGGATGGACGATTCGGCAAGGCGGGACAGGCCCTCGCGGACCGAGCGGGCCCGGGTCTCGCCGACGCCCTCGACCGTCTGCAGGTCGTCGATGCTGGCCGCGAGCAGCTTCTGCAGGCCGCCGAAGTGCTCGACCAGGCGCTCTATCACCGTGTTGGGCAGGCGCGGGATCTTCGCCAGCAGGCGGTAGCCGCGCGGGGAGACGGCGGAGTCCAGGGACTCCGGCGTGCCGGAGTAGCCGAGCGCCTTGGCGACCGTCTGCAGGTCCAGCAGCTCGGCGTGGGTGAGCGCCTCCAGGTCGGCCAGCACCTCGGTGACCGTGCGGCCCTTCTTGGCGGCGCGCTCCGGGAAGTAGTCCCGGGCGACCAGCTCGCGCTCCGGCTCCACACCCGCGATCAGCTCGTCCAGCTGGAGCGAGAGCAGACGGCCGTCGATGCCGAGCTCCAGCACGTAGCCGGCGATCTCGGTGGCGATCAGCCGGACCATCTCCAGGCGCTGGGCCACGGCGGTGACGTCCCGGACCGTCACCAGGTCCTCGATCTCCAGGGCGGAGAGCGTGCCGGCCACCTCGTCCAGGCGCAGCTTGTAGCGCTCCAGGGTGGCCAGCGCCTGGTTGGCGCGGGAGAGGACGGTGGTGGAGTCCTCCAGCACCCGGCGGGTGCCGTTGACGTACATGGCGATCAGCCGCATCGAGTGCGAGACCGCGACCACCGGGTAGCCGGTCTGCCGGTTGACCCGCTCGGCGGTGCGGTGGCGGGTGCCGGTCTCGTCGGTGGGGATGGTGGAGTCCGGCATCAGGTGGACGCCGGCCCGGACGATCTTGGTGATGTCCTTGTCCAGCACCACCGCGCCGTCGAGCTTGCACAGCTCGCGCAGGCGGGTCGCGCTGAACTCGACGTCCAGGACGAAGCCGCCGGTGCAGATCGGCTCGACGGTCTTGTCGAAGCCCAGCACGATCAGGCCACCGGTATTGGCCCGCAGGACCCGTTCCAGTCCGTCACGAAGCGCGGTACCGGGCGCGATGGCGGTGAGGGAGGCCCGCAGCAGGGCCTCCTCACGGGAGGCCTTGTCCGCCCCCCGGTCGCTGGCTGCCACGTGACTCCTCCGGTCGACCCCGTGCCGCGCGCCTCGCGCCGTGCGCCGGTCCGCGGTCTGTTGCTCTGTCGCTCAGTACCGCTCCGGTACTGCCTTCTGGCCAATGAGACTGGGGAAAGTCTAACTGCGTGCGGCTTCGGCAGGGCTTGGGTCAGCGCAGTTCGTCGGAGTCGAGCGGCTCCCAGCCGTCCATCAGCTCCTCCGGGTACGCCGGGACCCGGGGTGCGCGGGGCGCCGGCGGGGCCGACGGAGCCTCACCACGCCCCTCCGTACGGGCCTCACCGCGGGTCTCGGAGCGGCTCTCGGAGCGCGACTTGGCGGCGGCCCGGCGGCGGCCCGGGATGGCCCGCAGCGCCTCGCCGATGTCGGCCACCTCGACCACCTTCATGCCCGGCGGCACCTTGCCCGGGTCCGGCGGGACCAGGGCGTGGGTGAAGCCCAGCCGGTGCGCCTCGGCCAGCCGGCGCTGCACACCCGTCACCCGCCGCACCTCGCCGGCCAGGCCGACCTCACCGATCGCCACCAGGTTGCTGGGCAGCGGGGTGTCGGTGGAGGAGCTGGCCACCGCGAGCGCGACCGCGAGGTCGGCGGAGGGCTCGGTGAGCTTCACCCCGCCGACCGTCGCGGTGTAGATGTCCTGCTTGCCGAGCTTCACCCCGCCGTGCCGCTCGACCACGGCCAGGATCATCGCGATCCGGGGCGACTCCAGGCCCGAGGTGGTGCGCCGCGGGGAGGGGATCTGCGAATCCACCATCAGCGCCTGCACCTCGGCGACCAGCGGGCGCTTGCCCTCCAGGGTGACGGTGAGGCAGGTGCCCGGGACGGGCTTGTCACGCCTGGTCAGGAAGAGGCCGGACGGGTCGGCCAGGCCGACGATGCCCTCGTCGTGCAGCTCGAAGCAGCCCACCTCGTCGGTGGCGCCGTAGCGGTTCTTGACCCCGCGGATGAGCCGCAGCCGGGCGTGCCGGTCGCCCTCGAAGCTCAGCACCACGTCCACCAGGTGCTCCAGCAGGCGGGGGCCGGCGATCTGGCCGTCCTTGGTGACGTGGCCGACCAGCAGGGTGGCCATGCCCCGCTCCTTGGAGGCCCGGATCAGCGCGCCCGCCACCTCGCGGACCTGGGCCGGGCCGCCGGGGGCGCCGTCCAGCTCGGCGGAGGCGATGGTCTGCACCGAGTCCAGGATCAGCAGGCCGGGGTTGACCGCCTCGATGTGCCCCAGCACCGCGCCGAGGTCCTGCTCGGCGGCGAGGTAGAGGTGCTCGGAGAGCGCGTTGATCCGGTCGGCGCGCAGCCGGACCTGGCCTGCCGACTCCTCGCCGGTGACGTAGAGCGTGCGGTGCCGGTCGGTGGCCGCCTTGGCCGCGACGTCCAGCAGCAGGGTGGACTTGCCGACGCCGGGCTCGCCGGCCAGCAGCACCACCGCGCCGGGCACCAGGCCGCCGCCGAGCACCCGGTCCAGCTCCGGCACGCCCGTGGAGCGGGCCGTCGCGACCTGGCCGTCCACCTGGGCGATCGGCCGCGCGGGCGCGCTGACCGGGCCCGCGGCGGTGGTGCGGATCGGCACCGCGCCGTACTCCTCGACCGTGCCCCAGGCGTTGCACTCCGGGCAGCGGCCGACCCACTTCGGCAGCTGGTTGCCGCACTCGGTGCAGCGGTAGGCCGGGCGCGGCTTGGCGGTGGTCTTGGAACGCGGAGGCATGCGGCCCACGGTAGCGGCTGGGTGTGACAGCGGAGGACCACCGCCGGACCGGACGCGCGCCCACACAGATGGGCGATGTTGTTACCCGAAAGAAGTACATACGCGGCGAACGGCGGGGACGGACCGCCCGCTGCTCCTACCGTCGGACGGGTGACAACGCGAACTGTTGGGCCCGTCGGGGCTGCGGACGCCGTGCTCGCGGCGTACGACCGGCAGGTGGACGGCCTGTTCACCTACTGCCTCTCGGTGCTGTGCGAGCACGACGCGGCGGCCGGCGCCCTGCGTGAGGTCCGCGAACTGGCCCGGCGGCACGGCAACCGGCTGGCCGAGCCCGGACTGGTCCGGGCCTGGCTCTTCTCACTGGCCCGGTACTGCTGCCTGCGGCGGCTCGCGGACGGGGCCTGCTCGGAGGGCGGGAGCGGGCCGGAGAGCGGCAGCGGGCCGGAGGGCGGGATCGGCGCGGGGCCAGGGGCCGATTCGACCGGGGCGGAGGCGACCGGGGCGGAGGCGGTCCGGCGGCGGCGCGAGCTGGCCTCGCTCGCCTGGCCGGAGGCGGCCGGTACGGACCCGGAGCAGCGCGAGGCGCTGGAGCTCTCCGTCCGGCACCGGCTGACCCCGCTGGAGGTGGCGGCCGTCCTGGGCCTGCCGTTCGAGCGGACCCGGGCCCTGCTCGCCGCCGCCGAGGCCGAGGTGGCCCGGACCAGGGCGGCGCTGCTGGTGCTCGGGGTGGGTAGCTGCCCCGAGCTGGACCGGCTGGGCGGGGCCGGGGCCGAGTCCTGGCGGGACTGGGTGCTCGGCCCGGCGCTGCGGCGGGAGCTGGTGCAGCACGTGGTGGACTGCCCGACCTGCCGGGGAACGGCGGAGCGGGTGGCCGCCGGCGGGGCGGCGGAGGGCGCGTCCGGGCTGCCGGGGCTGTCCGGGCTGTCTGGACTGTCCGGGCTGCCGCTGCTGACGGCGCCGGCCGCGGTGGGCGGCGCCGTGCAGCCTCCGGTGGCAGGGGTGTCGGGGCGGCGGGGTACCGCGGCGGCCGAACCGGGGCTGCGCTTCGACCACGGCGGCTTCCCCCGGCACCGGGCGCCGGACGCGGGCCGGAGCCTGGCGGTCCGTCGGCGGGTGGTGACCACCGGGGTGCTCGCGGCCGTCCTGGCGGCGCCGGTGGTGGCGCTCTGGGCCGGGCACCGGGGCGGCACCGGGGCGGGGGCGGCGGCCTCGGTGTCGGCGGTGCGGGTGGACGGGGCCGGGTCGGACGCCGGGCAGCGGCCGCCCTGGTCGGCCGGGGTGGGCGCGGGCGGCGGCGCGGGGATGCCCGGGCTGGAGCTGGCGGGTGCGGGTGGCAGTGGGGCGGGTGGCGGAGGTGGCGGGAGTGGTGCAGAAACGTTGCTGCCCGGCTTTCCGCGGCTCACCCTCCAGGGACCGCTGGTCCCCGTGCCGGCCCGCGGCGCGACCCCGCTCGGCAGCCCCGCCCTGGTCGCCGCCCCGGCTCCCGCGGTCGAACAGGCCTCCGCGCCGGGCGCGGGCAACCCGGCGCCCGCCGGGCTGCTCACCGTCGAGGCCGGGGAGTACGGCAGCCGGACGGTGCTCACCCTCACCAACTCCGGCACCACGGAGATCCGCTGGCACGCGGTGACGGACGCCGGCTGGCTCCGGCTCAGCCGCGACTCGGGGACGCTGGCGCCGGGGCAGCGGATCACCGTGATCGTCACCGTGGACGAGGACCTCGCGCCCACCACCCACTGGACCGCCCGGATCGCGCTGCCGCCCTCCCAGGCGGTGGTCACCCTGGAGGGCGGACCGCAGAACCGGGGCGGTACCGCGTCCTCCTCGGCGGAGCCCTCGTCGGGGGACTCGACGGGGAGTTCGGCAGGGAGCTCGGCAGGGCCTTCCTCGGGGCCTGCGCCCTCGGGGCCTTCGTCGGCCTCCGCCTCGCCCTCCTCGCCGGCATCGCCTTCGACGACGGCCCCGGCCCAGCCCACCGCGACGCCGAGCCGGACGGTCCCGCCGTCCCCCTCCGGATCGCCGAGCAGCGCACCCGCGACCACGGCGTCTCCGACGGCCGGCGCCTCGCCCCACCCGACGGGGGCGGCGACGGGGCACTAGGGCCTGTCCGGCGGATCTTGCCAGGCGCGCGACGCCGGGCATCCCGCCTGGACGCACACCCGAATCGCCCAAGTACGTCCAGTACGAGGCCGACTCGGGCGCACGCCCCCCCCGGCGCCCCCCCCCAGTCT
>NZ_JBHYGR010000014.1:0-60376 GCF_042738155.1 Kitasatospora sp. NPDC059088
GGCCGGCGGGCGCGCGCGCCGGCCGGGCGCGCGCGCCCCCGGCGGCGGCCCCGCGGGCGGGGCGCCGCGGCGGGCGCGCGGCGGCGGGGGGCGGGGGGGGCCGCGCCGGTCGGGCGTGCGGTGGGGGTCAGGCCCGGAGCTGGGCGACGGCGAGTGAGGGGCGCGGGATCCGGCTGATCACCGAGCCGATCAGGGTGCCGATCGACACCCCGAACACCGCGGACACGGCGGCCAGCACCGACTGGGCGCCGTTGCCGACCTCGATCTGCGCGGTGTTCAGCAGGCCGAAGGAGCCGGGCACCACGATCCAGAACGCGGGCAGGTAGAGCACCTGCCAGAGCGGTCCGCCGGGCAGCCAGTGCACCACGGTGGCCGCGACCGCGGCGCTGACGGCGCCCGCCAGCCCGCCTATCGCCGCGCCGTGGACCGATCCGACCACCACCTGCACGGTGACGCTGACCGCGATCACCGCGACGATCCACGGGATCGCCGGGGGAGGGGTGTTCACATTGACCACGACGCCGGCCACGGCGATCGCCAGCCCCACCGCGATCACCCACCAACTCGGCTTGGCCACCTGGATGTTGGCCAGCGCACTGGCCGGAACGCCGAGCGCGGTGGTGGCCGCCGCCACCCCGGCGAGGAACAGCGCCAGCTGCACCGCGCCGGACACCAGCCGGGCCGTCCCGGCGCTGGCGGCGCCCGCCGCGACCTCCGACAGCCCGGTGACCAGCAGTCCGCCCGGCAGCAGGATCGCCAGGGTGGCCACGATCGTGCGCAGCGGGCCCTCCAGCAGGCCGGCCCGGGTGAGCGACAGGACGAGCAGGGCCACCAGGAACCCGGCGGTGACCGGCAGCAGCGGGCGCAGCCGGGGCAGCCGACGGGCCAGGACGGTCAGGCCCGCCACGATCAGCGAGCCGGCCCCGGCGGCCAGCACGTTCGCCGTCACCGGCTGGAGGAACAGGCAGACGCCCACCCCGACCGGCAGCGCCCCCAGGTCCGCCACCCAGGCGGGCCAGCGGGCGGGGGCGAGCCGGATGGCGTCCAGCTCGGCCAGCGCCCGGGGGCCGTCCAGCTCGCCGGCACGCAGCCGGTGCACCAGGTGCAGGACGTCCGCGGTCTGCTCGAACCGCAGCGCGGCGCCGACCGGCGCGAAGCTGGTGGCCTCCACCGCGTCGAGGGCGACGAACAGGCCGTTGGTGAGCGCGGCGACCCGCACCTCGGGAGCCCCCAGTGCCCGTCCGAGCCCGCGGAGTTCCTCCTCGACCTCATGGACGGGAAGGCCCCCGCCCAGCAGGGCGTCGCCCAGTTCGAGCAGCAGGCGGCGGAGCGGGTCGGCGGGGGCCTCGTTGCCCCGGACCGGCGGAGACTTGCTAGACATGGCAGGTATCGTCCCATCCCGCCCGCTTGGGTCCGAATCTGCCCTGGTCTGATCGTTTCGTGCCGCCGCCGTCGGGCTGCCGCTGGCCCGGGGATCAGTTCACGTAGACCGCCGGGGCGCCGGACTGGCTGGTGTCGGCGACCGGGCCGTAGCTCGCCGAGAAGTAGCCGTCGCCGGGGCAGAGGCCGGAGCCGCCGCTCTTGGCGAAGTGCTCGTTGGTGAAGGTCAGGCTCTGGCCGCCGTTGTCGGCGGTGCCGGTGAAGGCTCCGCTGAGCCGGTAGGTGCAGGTGATGGTGCCGAACCAGCTGTTCAGGACGGCGGTGGCCTGGATCTGCCCGGCGCTGCCACCGGTCAGGGTGACGGGCAGGCCGGTGCCGTCGTCGATCGAGACGCCGTACGGCCGGGTGTCGACCGTCAGGCTCTGTACCGAGGTGACGCCGGTGACGTTGGCGGTGCAGGAGCCGAAGGTGAGGCCGGTCATCGACTCGGTGGCGGTGCCGGGGGCGGTCGGGTTGGTCAGCACGGTGGCGGACAGCTGGGAGGTCGCGCAGGTGACGCCGGTGGTGCTGGTGGCGGTGGAGTAGAAGGTGGCGGAGCCGCCGGCGAGCGTCGCGGCGAGGGCGTCGCCCGCGGCGACGGCGGCGCCGCCCGTGCTGCCGGTGGTGAGCACGGGGCCGGCGTCGTCTGCCGGAACCGCGGAGGCGGGGGCCGCGGCGGCCAGGGCGAGCGCGGCGAGTACGGTGAGGGCCAGGGGCGCGGTGCGGTGGAGGGGTGCGCGCATGGGAAAGCCTCTTCCTCGGTGAGGGGCGAGAAGGCGAACGTCCGCTGCTCCCAAGGGACTTCCGAGGGGCGGGGAGCGGGGGAGCTGACTCCGTTGTAGGACCGTGTCGGTGGGCCGTCAAGGCGCGGCGGAGAACTTGCTGACGATTCGTCAACAGTGGCGGACCGGGCCTGCCGGCGAGCTGTCAGTGATCGGAGAGCAGGATGTCAGTGCCCTGACAGTGGGGGCCGGAAGACTCCGTGGCGCCCGATCACATGATCAACAACGGAGAGAGCCCGCCCGTGCCCCGACCCCGCCCCCTCACCGCCCTCCGCACCACCACCCTCCGTGCCGCCGCGGCCACCGCCGCCGGCCTGCTGCTGGCCGCCCTCACCCCGGCCGCCGCCTCGGCCGCCGCGCCCGCCCCGCCGGTGCCGGCCCTGACCTGGACCAAGCCCTGCACCCCGGGCTTCCAGTGCGACACCGCCCAGGTACCGCTGGACTACCGCGACCCGCGCGGCCGCTCCATCGACCTGGCGCTCATCCGCCGCCCCGCCGACGACCGGGCGCACCGGATCGGCACCCTGTTCTACAACCCGGGCGGCCCGGCGATCCCCGGCACCCTGGCGCTGCCCTCCACCACCCAGCTGTTCCCCGAGGACGTCCGCCGGCGCTTCGACATCGTCAGCTTCGACCCGCGCGGCGTCGGCGCCTCCACCACCCTGCGGTGCTTCCCCGACCCGGGCGGCGAACAGGCCCTGCTCGGCGGACTCCCCGCCGGCTACCCGATCGGCGCCGAACAGCAGTCACGCTGGGCCGACACCTACGCGCAACTGGGCCGCCACTGCGCCGACAACGACGACACCGGCCTGCTCGCCCACCTGTCCACCGCGGACGTCGCCCGCGACCTCGACCTGCTGCGCCAGGCCGTCGGCGACCGCAGGCTCAGCTACCTCGGCACCTCCTACGGGACGTACCTCGGCGCCACCTACGCCAACCTCTTCCCCGGCCGGGTCCGCGCCATGGTCCTGGACAGCGCCGCCGACCCGGTGGCCTGGTCCACCGGCCGCACCCCGCAGGACCGCGCGCTGCCGCCGTTCCTGCGCACCGGCAGCGACCTCGGCTCGGCCCGCGCCCTGGACGACTTCCTCGACCGCTGCGGCGCCGCCTCCCCGGCCGCCTGCGCCTTCTCCGCGGGCAGCCCGGAGGCGACCAGGGCCAAGTACGCCGCGCTGACGGACCGCCTGGCGCACGGACCGCTCACCGTCGGCACCGGGGCGCAGGCCGTCACCTACGACGAGGCGAGCGCCGTCTCGGCCGTCGCGCTGCTGCTCTACTCGGCCCAGCCGCTGCCGCAGCTCGGGAGCCCCGGCTGGGCCGCCCTGGGCGGGCAGTTGCAGAGCCTGTGGACCGCCGCCGACACCCCGGCGGCACCCCTGCCGACCGGCGCGCAGCCCGGCCAGACGCAGGTCCTCGGCGTGCTGTGCGCCGACACCGTCAACCCGCCCGCCGGCGCCGACTACCCGGCGCTCGCCGACCTCGCCCGGGAGCGCTCCGGCGCCCTCGGCCCGTACTGGGTCTGGCAGACCCAGCGCTGCGCCGCCTGGCCGGCCGAGGCCGCCCGGGACCGCTACACCGGGCCCTGGGACCGCTACACCGCCGCGCCCGTGCTGGTCGTCGCCAACACCGGCGACCCGGCCTGGCCGTACGAGGGCTCCCGCGCGCTGGCCGACACCCTGGCCCGCGGCCGGCTGCTGACCGTCGACGGCCCTGGCCACAGCGTGCTCGGCAACCCGAGCGGCTGCGCCGCCGGCTACGAGGCGCGCTACCTGGTGGACGGCGACCTGCCGCCGCGCGGCCGGGTCTGCGCGCCGGACGCGCCGCCGTTCCGGTAGCGCTCGGTGACCGGCGGGCCTGCCCGATGGGGCGTGCCCGGATCGGTGACGGTCCGGGCACGCCCCCGTTCAGCGCTCCCCGCCGCCGTCCTCGTCCGACGGCTCGTGGCCGCGCGCGTGGTGGCGCCGCAGGAACCAGACCAGCAGCGCGACGGCGACGAGACCGGCGATCGTGATGGCGGCGACCCGGCCGACGGTGCCCTCCACCCTGGTGTACGCGGCCCCGGCGAAGTAGCCCAGCAGGGTGAAGCCGAAGGCCCAGGCCAGCCCGCCGAGGGCGTTGTAGAGCAGGAACCGGCGGTACGGCATCCGGGACATCCCGGCCAGCGAGGGCACCAGCGGGCGGAAGAAGGCGATGAAGCGGCCGACGAACACGGCGGCCGGCCCGCGCCGGCGGATCAGGTCCTGCGCCGTCCCGACCCGCTTCGCGTGCCGCTGCAGCGGGCGGGTGCGCAGGATCGCCGGGCCGAGGTGGCGGCCGATCTCGTAGCCGGCGGAGTCCCCGAGGACGGCCGCGCAGACCACCACCAGGATCATCCAGCCGAGCGAGACGCTGCCCTGGTGGGCGATGAAGCCGCCGAGGACGGCGGCCGTCTCGCCCGGGATGAAGAAGCTGAAGAACAGCGCGTCCTCGGTGAAGACCATGGCGCCGACCACCGCGTACACGACCGGGCCGGACAGTCCGCGCAGCCAGTCGGTGATCGCGTGCATCCGCCGCACCTCGCCGGTGATCGGTCCGCTTTCCGCCCCAATGTAACGCTTGTCCCCCGACCAGCCCCTGGTGGAGGCCCGGGCCGGCCCCCGGCGGAGGCCCCGGGCCCGCCCCCGGCGGGTGGGCACCGGGGGCGGCTTCCTTAGCGGAACGTAAGATCTGCGCGGCGCTCCTTGCCGCCGCCCCGCGGGCGGCGGCACGCTCTGGGACACCCACCCGCCGTACCAGTCCCCGGAGCCGCCATGTCCCCGTCCGCCGCCGTCCCGGCCGCCCCCGCTCCCCGCCCGCAGCCGCCCGGCGGGGACCGCGCCCGGCGGCGGCGCGCCCTGATCGGCGGGTCGCTGGGCAACCTGGTGGAGTGGTACGACTGGTTCGTCTACGCCAGCTTCGCCGTCTACTTCGCCGACGACTTCTTCCCCGGCAGCGACTCCACCGCCAAGCTGATGAACACCGCCGGCATCTTCGCGGTCGGCTTCCTGATGCGCCCGGTCGGCGGCTGGCTGCTCGGCCGGGCCGCCGACCGGCACGGCCGCAAGAGCGCGCTCACCCTGACCGTCACCATGATGTCCGCGGCCGCCGTACTGATCGCCGTCGCCCCGACCTACGCGCGGGCCGGCTACCTCGGCGCCGCCGTGCTGCTGCTCGCCCGGCTGCTCCAGGGCCTGAGCATCGGCGGCGAGTACGCGGCCAGCGCCACCTACCTCACCGAGGCCTCCGCACCGAACCGGCGCGGCCTCGGCTCCTCCTTCCAGTACGTCTCGATGACCTGCGGCCAACTCCTCGGCCTGGGCATCCTGATCGTCCTGCAGCACACCCTGACCAGCGCCCAACTGCACGCCTGGGGCTGGCGGTTGCCGTTCCTGCTCGGCGCCGTGCTGGCCGTCGTGGTGCTCTGGCTGCGCCGCCGGCTGCCGGAGACCGAGGCCTTCACCGCCGAGTCCGCCGGCCGGGAACGGGCCGACGCCCGCGGCACCCTGCGCAGCCTGTGGGAGCACCGGCGCCAGGCCGCCCTGGTGATGGCCCTGACCCTCGGCGGCACCGTCGCCTACTACACGTACACCACCTACCTGACCAAGTACCTGATCGGCAGCGCCGGGCTCGCCAAGAACACCGCGACCCTGGTCAGCTTCACCGCGCTCGCCGTGTTCGCCGCCGTCCAGCCGCTGGCCGGACTGCTCTCCGACCGGATCGGCCGCCGCCCGCTGCTGATCACCTTCGCGCTCGGCTGCACCGTCGGCACCTACCCGCTGATGACCGCCCTCGGCTCGGCCTCCGGCTACTGGTCCGCGCTCGGCCTCTCGCTCGTCGCCCTGCTCGTCGTCACCGGCTACACCTCGATCAACGCGGCCGTGAAGGCCGAGCTCTTCCCCACCCGGATCCGCGCGCTCGGCGTCGCGCTCCCGTACGCCCTCGCCAACGCGCTGTTCGGCGGCACCGCCGAGTACATCGCGCTCTGGTTCAAGAACAGCGGCCACGAGTCCGGCTTCTTCTGGTACGTCTCCGGCTGCGCGCTGGTCTCCCTGGTCGTCTACGTGCTGATGCCCGACACCCGGCACGCCGTGCTCGACCCCCGGGAGGCCCCGGCGGTGGCCGCCGCGGCGGAGCCCGTACGGTAGTCACCTCAATCCCGGGGAGGGCTCCGTGCACATGCTGCTGGTCGAGGACGACGACCGGATGGCGCAGGCCCTCGCCACCGCGCTCGCCCGGCGCGGCCACACCGTGCGCCGGGTGGTCCGCGCCGCCGAGGCGCTGCGGCACGCCCGGGAGGCCGAGTTCGTCCTGCTCGACCTCGGCCTGCCCGACCTGGACGGCCTCGACCTGCTCCGCAAGCTGCGCACGGTCTGCGCGGTGCCGCTGATCGTGGTCACCGCGCGCAGCGAGGAGCGGGACGTCCTCCAGGGCCTGCGGGCCGGCGCCGACGACTACGTGGTCAAGCCGTTCCGGATGGCCGAACTCATCGCCCGGATCGACACCGTGCGCCGCCGCACCGGCGGCGCCGCCCCCGAACCGGCCGACGGGCGGCGGCAGGTGCGCACCGGGGACGTCACGATCGACCTGGCGGCCCGCAGCGTGACCGTGGACGGCGCCGAAGTCCGGCTCACGCGGCGCGAGTTCGACGTGCTCGCGCTGCTCGCCGCGCAACCCGGCGACGTCCGCTCCCGCGAGGAGATCCTCGACCGGATCTGGGGCGACGCCTTCCTCGCCTCCTCCCGCTCGCTCGACGTGCACGTGGCCGGCATCCGGGCCAAGACCGGCCGGGCCGCCCTGCTCCGCACCATCCGCGGCTACGGCTACCAACTCGGCGCCCTGGACGGCCGGTGAGGCGCCGGCTGCTGGCCGTGCTCACCGCGCTCATCGGTACGGCCGTGCTGCTGCTCGCCCTGCCGCTGGCCGACTCCTACGCCCGCGGCCGCACCGAGCACCTGCTGCTGCAACGCCGGGCCGACGGCGTCCGCTTCGCCGAACTCGCCGACCGGATCCGCACCGACGCCGACCGCCGCGAACTCGACGCCGAACTCACCCGCTACGCCCAGCTCTACGGCGCCGCCGTGACCGTGGTCGACACCGTCGGGCACACCGTCGGCCGGGCCGGCCCGGCCCCGGTCGGCCCGGCCGCCCGGCAGGCCGAGGACCGCGCCCTGACCGGCCGCTCCACCGAGGCCCTGCCCACCGTCCTGCCCTGGGGGCCGGACACCGTGGTGCTGGCCGAACCGGTCGGCCAGGACGAACGGGTCGGCGGCGCCGTCCTGTTGACCGTCCCCACCGGCGCGGCGCGGCACGACGTGCTGGTCCGCTGGACGCTGATCGCGGCCGGCGCCGTCACCGCCTTCGGTGCCGCCGCGCTGGTCGCGGCCGGCATCGCCCGCTGGCTGCTGCGGCCCGTCCACGAACTCGACCGCGCGGTCGCCACCATGGCCGACGGCCGCTTCGAAGCGCGCGCCGCCGTCGCTGCCGCCGCCGACACCGGCCCGCCCGAACTGCGGCGGCTGCGCGAGCACTTCGACGGCATGGCGGCGGCGGTCGGTGAATCGCTGCGCCGCCGGCGGGACTTCGTCGCCGACGCCTCGCACCAGCTGCGCAACCCGCTGGCCACCCTGGTGCTGCAACTGGAGAACGCCGAGCCGTACGTCGAACCGGGCCCCGGCCGTACGGCGCACGCCCTCGCCCTGGACGAGGCGGACCGGCTGGGCGAGCTGCTGGACGGCCTGCTGGCCCTCGCCCGGTTGGAGGCGGCCGCCGCTCCGGTCGAGGAGCAGGACGTCTCCGCGGCCGTGGCCGAGCGGGTGGCGGCCTGGGCCCCGGTGTTCGAGGCGGGCGGCCCGGAGCTGACCGCCGACGTCGCCCCCGGGCTGCGCGCCCGCACCCTGCCCGACGCGGCCGGGCGGATCCTGGACGCCCTGCTGGACAACGCCGGCAAGTTCGTTCCGCCGGGCGCCCGCGTCCGGGTGACCGCCCGGCCCGGCCCGGACGGCGGCGCGGTGGTCCGGGTCCGGGACACCGGCCCCGGTGTCCCGACCGCCCAACTCCCCCTGCTGCTGGGGCGCTTCGCCCGCGCTCCGGAGCACCAGAACCTCCCCGGCACCGGCCTCGGCCTGGCCATCGCGGACGAACTCGCCCGGGCCGGCGGCGGAACGCTCACCGTCGCCGCGACGAGCCCCCACGGACTGACCGTCGAGTTCCGGCTGGCCGCGCCCTGAGCCCTGAGCTCCGCAGCGGTTCAGCGGTACCAGGCGCGGAGGGCCGTCGCGGTCTCCCGGACGTCGGCGCGCCCGTCCCGGATGCGGGCGGCGAGCTCGGTTGCGGCCTTCGGCCCGACGGTGACGGTGACGCCGGAGGCGGTGAGGTAGGCGGCGGCGACGACCGCGGCGAAGTGCTCGTTGCCGGACTCCAACGCCGGGACCCGGATGAGCTGGTGCATGAGCGCGGCCGCGCGCTGGTGCGGGCCCTCGTACACGGGGACGTCCATGACCTCGTCGGCGTGCCGGGCGACGGCGGCGCTGAGGGTGCCGTAGTCCGTGATGTCGGGGTCGGTGGGCAGGAAGCGGTGGGCGATGTCGAGCAGCCAGGCCCGGTCGATGCGCAGGATCACGCCGCGTCCAGGGCGGGTCCGCGCCGTCGGCGCGCGTGCTGTTCGGGGGCCTGGTGGAGCCGGCGCCGCTGCCCCGGCCGGACGTTCAACCGCATGAGGTGCAGCGTAGCCAGCCGTAGCGGCCGCTACCAAACGGGCTTGACGGCGCCTCGGCAGCGGCCCCGGGCTCACTCGTGGGAGCTGATCACCCCGCCGGTGCTGAGCACGATGTACACGCCGTTGGCGTCGAGCCCGGCGTCGTGCTGGTCGGACTCGACGGTGCCCATCACGGCGTTCCCGTGGCCGATGATGTCGGCGCGGTAGTGGAGTTCGCCGACCTTGGTGACCTTGGCCGTCCACCCGCCCGCCAACTGGAAGGTGCCCGGGCCCCGGTGGGCGCCGCCCGTCCAGGCGTGCACCGTGCCGTCCATCGCGAGCACCACGAACATGCCGTTGGCGTCGAGCCCGGTGTCCCGGCCGTCCGCCTCGATCGTGCCGAGCACCTGGCCGCCGTTGACGAGCTTGCCGACGTAGTGCAGGTCGCCGAGCTAAGGAGGAGCGCATCCGCGACCGATTCAGGTTCCATGACGCGACAGCGGAGTCCGTCATCCAGCACTACGCCGGTCAGGACCTCGTCGTCACGGTCGATGCCGCCGGTACGCACGAGCAGATAGCCGGGCGCGTGTTCAGCGCGCTCCACGGACCTGGCCGCTGACCGGGCTTCGGCGGGGTGAGCCAGCCGTCGGAGGGTGGGCGTCGGCCGCACGCCGTCAGGCCGGCGCGGGCCTGACGGCGTGCTGCTACCCGTACACCGAGCGGTAGTAGGCCGCCGCCCCCGGGTGCAGGGGGACGGCCCCGGTGGAGACGGCGAACCGGGGTTCCAGCCGGGCGCCGGCCGTGACCGAGCGCAGCAGGGTGGCCCACCGGTCGAAGAGGATGCCGAGCAGCCGCCGTACGGCGTCCTCGGGGACGCCCGGGCGGGCGGTCAGGTAGTTGCCGACGCCGAGGGTGGGGACGGGGCCGGCCAGGCCGTAGGCCCCGGCGGGCAGGGTGACGGCGGTGTACACCGGGCCGTAGCGCTCCCGCAGCAGCGCGGCGACGGCGTCCAACGGCACGAAGCGCAGCGGCAGTTCACGGGCCAGCGCGGCCACCGCGGGGGTCGGCACGCCGCCGGACCAGAACACCGCGTCCAGCGTGCCCGCGCGCAGCGCGTCCAGCGACTCGGCCAGTCCGAGGGACCGCTGCTCTACGGAGATCCCCGCCCGGCGCAGCAGCCGCCCGGCCGTCACCTGGTTGCCGGAGCCGACCGCGCCGGTGGCCACCCGGCGGCCCGCCAGGTCGGCCAGCTCGCGCACCGGCCCGTCGGTGGGGGCGAGCAGGTGGAGGTAGTTGACGTACACCCGGGCCAGCGCCGTCAGGCCGAGCGGACGGTCGAAGGTGTCCCGGCCCAGGACGGCGTCCTCGGCGACGTCGGCGGTGGTGAGCGCGAGGTCCACCGCGCCGTCGGTGAGCTGTCGCAGGTTGTCGACGCTGGCCGCGCTGCCCACCGGGGTGAGGGTGAGTCGGCCGCTCGCGTTCACGGCCTCGGTGAAGGAGTGCCCGAAGGCGTTGTACGGCCCGCCCTCGGGCCCGGTGGCCAGCCGCAGCGCGCGGGGCGGTGCGTCCTCGGCGGAGCAGCCGGTCGCGCCGCCCGCGGTGAGGGCCGCCACCAGGGCCGCGCCCAGCAGGGTGCGGCGGTGGGGAGCGCTGGCGGTCATGGCGGGAAGGGTAGCCGGGCCCGGGACGCGGCGGCAGATCGGCCCGGGAACGCGGACACCGCCGGGCCCTGGGAGCAGGACCCGGCGGTGCCGGGGGTGTTGCGCGGGTGGGCCGTGCGTCAGGCGCGGCGGCCGCGCTTGCGACGGGCCAGGAAGACCGCTCCGCCGCCGACCGCCAGCAGGGCGACGGCCGCGGCCGCGATCGGCCCGGTGTGGGAGTCGGCGCCGGTCTCGGCCAGCGGCGGGCCGGAGACGCTGCTGGTGGCCCCGGCGACGGCGGTGGAGCCGTTGGCCGAGGTCGCCGAGCCGGCCGGGGTGGTGGCGGAGGAGCCGCCGGTGGGCTGTCCGCTCGGGCTGTCGCCGCCGACCGGGGCGCCGGTGGTCGGGTCCAGGATCAGGGTGGCCGACTGCGGGTTCTTGAAGTCGAACATGCCCTCGATGGAGCCGGCGTGCTCGTCGAAGGAGGAGTCGCCGATCCGGCCGGTCTTCCAGTTGTCCTCGACGAAGCGCAGGACCGAGGTCTGGTCGGTCTGGGTGTGGTCGACGAAGTTGGCCTTGGCGTACGGGGAGACGACCAGCAGCGGCAGGCGCGGGCCGAAGCCGCAGCGGTCGGCGTAGCCGCCCCAGCCGGCGTCCTTGCCGCACTGGCCGGCGCCGCTCAGGCTGTCGTTGGCCGGGTCCTTGGAGCCGTTGACCGGCTCGGCGAACTTGTGGTCGTACCAGCCGTCCGAGTCGTCGTAGGCGATGACGACGGCGGTGGAGGCCCAGTCCTTGGACTTCTGCAGCTTGTTGACGGTGTCGACCACGAAGTGCTGCTCGTCCAGCGGGTCGGAGTAACCGGCGTGGCCGTCCTGGTAGTTGGCGGCCTTGAGGTAGCTGACGGCGGGCAGGTTGCCGTGCTGGAGGGCGGCGTCGAAGTCGGTCAGGTCGTACTGGTGGTTGGCCTGGCCGGCGTGGCCGATCTCCTCGACGTCCTTCGGAGCGAGGTGCTTCGGGTTGGCCGTGGACTTGTAGTACTGGAAGGGCTCGTGGTGCGGGTTGTAGTCGGTCTGCGAGGCGCCCACGATGTTCTTGTGCGCGGAGTCGCAGGCCGCCTTGCCGTCCTTGGTGCCGGTCGGCTTGAAGCCGCCCTGGAACCAGCCCCAGCTGACGCCCTTGTCGTTGAGCAGGTCGCCGACGTTCTTGCCGGTCATCACCAGCTGGTTGTGCGCGGGGCTGGAGCAGTCGTCGTAGCCCGGGTCCGGGTCGTTGATGACGGTGCCGATGCCCTTGGCGTCCGGGGAGGCCACCACGTAGGCGTCGGTGGTCTGCTGGCCGGTCTTCGGGTCGACCGGGTAGCCGCCGTGGGTGTTGCCGGTGACCAGGTTGATCGCGCCGGGGGTGGAGGGCCCGTAGTTGGTCCCGAAGGAGTTGTCGCTCATCGCGAAGTGCTGGGCGTAGTTCCAGTAGCCGGTGACGGTGTTGCCGTCGTAGTAGTCCATCACCAGGCCGGGCGCGGTGTACATCGGAGCCTTGCAGTTCTCGATGTCGGTGTGCTCGACGAACTTGTCCATCTTGCCGCCGTCGAAGGCGAGCTGCTCGTCCTTGTAGGTGTGGTCCTGGTCGCAGGTGACCGCCTGGGACGGGCTCAGCCGGACCGGGTTGTTGCGGTTCGGGTTCTTGTGCAGCAGGTCGTCGCTCAGGCCGTCCACCTTGGGGGTGTCGGGCTTGGCGGTGAACTTCACCTTGTCGTCGGCGGTGTTGGCCGCGTTCGGGTAGGTGCCGAAGTAGTGGTCGAAGGAGACGTTCTCCTGGAATATCACCACCAGGTGCTTGACCGGGGTGGCGGTCTGCGGGTCGTCGGCGGCGAAGGCCGCGGGGGCACCGCCGAAGGCGGTCAGCGAGGCAGCGCCGATCAGGCCGGCACCGTAGCGGAGCCACCTGTTGCGGGAGGGAACTGCGGGCATGGTCGGATCCTCGACGTCATCGTCATGTGTGTCAGAAGTAGGGGCCGTGACGCGCGTAGCACGAGCGGCGCGGCGGCTAGACGCTAGAGCGTAGCGGTGAACACGGTTGACGAGTGCATGTGAACACGCGGTAAATCGCCGAGGTACGGAACTCTTCGCCCGGACTGCCGTCGGGAAGACAAGTCCGTTGAATGCCCCCCGAATCCGACGAATACGGGACGTCTTCCGACGGTTTCCGGCCAGAAATGTCGCTTCCGTCCCGGCCGGGGCCGCTGACGGGCCCGGCACGAAACCGTGGTCGATCTCACGGAACGGCCCCGGCCCCGGCCCCGCGGCGCGAGGGGGGCCGGGGATCGGGATGGGGCCGGGACCGTTCCGGGGGCGGGGGTGGTCGGGGCGCCCGCCCCCGGTCGGGTCAGGCTCCGGCCGCCGCGGACTCCGCCTGGACGCCCTGGAGCGCGGCGACCAGGGCGTCGACGTCCTGCACGGTGTTGTACAGGGCCAGCGAGGCCCGGGCCGCGCTCTGCAACCCGTAGGCGGCGAGGGCGGGTTGGGCGCAGTGGTGGCCGGCCCGGATGGCGATGCCCTGCTGGTCGAGGGCCCCGGCGAGGGCGATCGGGTCCGTCCCGGCGAGCAGGAAGGTGAGCACCCCGATCTTGCCCGGGGCCTCGCCGATCAGCCGCAGCCCGGGCACCGTGCGCAGCGCCGCGGTGGCGTACGCGGTGAGCTGCTCCTCGTGCGCGGTGGCGGCCGCGCGGTCCAGTCCGGCGACGTACCGCAGGGCGGCCCGCAGTCCGGCGACCCCGCCGATGTGGCCGGTGCCGGCCTCCAGGCGGTGCGGGACGGGGGCGTAGCTGGTCTCCTCGAAGCTCACCGAGTCGATCATGTTGCCGCCGCCCTGCCACGGGGGCATGGCCTCCAGCAGTTCCCGCTTCCCGTAGAGCGCGCCGATCCCGGTCGGGGCGAAGATCTTGTGCCCCGAGAAGGCGTAGAAGTCGGCGTCCAGCGCGGTGACGTCCACCGGGAAGTGGGCCACCGCCTGGGCGCCGTCGATCAGCACCTTGGCGCCGTAGCGGTGGGCCAGCGCCGTCATCTCGGCCACCGGCGGCACCGTCCCCAGCACGTTGGAGGCGTGGGTGAGGGCCACCAGCTTGGTCCGGAAGCCGAGCAGGTCCCGGTAGGCGTCCTGGTCCAGCCGCCCGTCCGGCAGCAGCGGGATCGGGACGACCCGGGCCCGGCGCTCCTTGGCGATCAGCTGCCAGGGCACCAGGTTGGAGTGGTGCTCGGCGGCGGAGACCAGGATCTCGTCGCCGACGCCGAGGTTGGCCCGGCCCCAGGTCTGGGCCACCAGGTTGACGGCCTCGGTGGTGCCCCGGACGAAGACGATCTCGTCCGGGTCCGGGGCGCCGAGCAGCTTGGCGGCCTCGGCGCGGCCCTCCTCGTAGATCTGGGTGGCCTGCTTGGCGAGGGTGTGCGCCCCGCGGTGGACGTTGGAGGTGCCCGCCGAGTAGTGCTCGCCGACCGCCTCGACCACCTGGCGGGGCTTGAGGGTGGTGGCGCCGTTGTCCAGCCAGACCAGCGGGCGGCCGTGCACCTCGCGGTGCAGCTGGGGGAAGTCGCGGCGGACGGCCTCGACGTCGAAGCCCGCGGCGGGGGCGGTGGGCGGTGACGTCCGGTCGGCCCGGGTGGGAAGCCAGTAGCGCGGGCCGCCGGCGGCGTGGGCGAGGGCCTCGGGGAGCGGGAACGGGGGCGCGGCGGCGGGGGAGGCGGTCAGTCCGCCCGGCGCGGCGGGTGCGGCCTGGGCTCCCGGTGCGGCCGGGGCCCCCGGCGCGGTCCGGGCTCCCGGAACGGCCGGTGCGCCCGGGGCCGCGTTGACGCCGGTGCCGCGCCCGAATCCGTCAGGAGTAGTCATGGTAGTTGGACACCTCGACGTTCTGCAGCACGGCGACGGCGTCGTCCACCAGCGCGGCGGTCGAGAAGTAGCTGGTCACCAGGTAGGAGGTGATGGCCTGCCGGTCGACGCCCATCGCGCGCACCGCCAGCCCGGGCTCGACCTCGTCCGGGACCTTGGCCGGCCGCAGGCCCACCACGCCCTGGCGCTCCTCGCCGACCCGCATCAGCAGGATGTTGGTGGTGCCGGGCGCCGAGTTGGCCGAGCCCTTGAGGTCCAGCTTGTCGGAGGGCAGCAGCGGCACGCCGCGCCAGGTCAGGAACGGGCTGCCGAACAGCTCGACGATCTGCGGCGGCACCCCGCGCCGGGTGCACTCGCGGCCGAACGCGGCGATCGCCCGCGGGTGGGCCAGGAAGAAGGCGGGCTGCTTCCAGACCCGGGCGAGCAGCTCGTCCAGGTCGTCCGGGGTGGGCGCGCCGCCGCGGGTGCGCACCCGCTGGGTGGGCACCACGTTGTTGAGCAGGCCGTACTCGGGGTGGTTGAGCATCTCCCACTCCTGGCGCTCGCGCAACGCCTCGACGGTCAGCCGGAGTTGGGCCTGGACCTGGTCCATGTCGGAGTTGTAGATGTCCGCGACGCGGGTGTGCACCTTGAGCACGGTCTGGGCGATGCTCAGCTCGTACTCGCGCGGGGCCTCGTCGTAGTCGACGAAGGTCTCCGGCAGGTACGGCTCGCCGGAGTGGCCCGAGCTGAGGTCGATCGGGTGCTCGGCGTCGACCTGGCCCCGGGCGGCCGCGAACTCGTCCAGCTGGGCGCGCAACGAGGGCTCCCGGGCGGCGAGTTCGGTGAGCAGGCGGCGGTCCAGGGTGAGCACGGTACAGGAGCTGACGGCCTTCACCCGGTACGGCATCGCGGTGCCGGCCGCCCAGGCGGCGGCGTCGAAGAAGTCGCCGTCGCCGAGCATGCCCAGCAGGGCGTCCTGGCCGTACTCGCCGGTGGCGCGCTTCTCGGCCCGCCCGGAGGAGATGATGTGCAGCTGCTCGGCCGGGGCGTCGGCGTCGACGATCAGCTCGCCGGGCGCGACCTCGCGCTCGGTGAACCCGGCGGCCAGGGCGGTGAGCACCGGGCCGTCGACCTGGCTGAGGAAGGCCAGTTCGCGCAGGTCCTCGGGGATGACCCGGGCGGCGCCGGAGCCGTCGACGTACGTGCCGACCAGGCCGTCGCCGAGGATGAAGCCCCGGCGGCGGTTGACCCGGAAGACGCCTGCCTCCAGGTCGACCCAGGGCAGCACCCGCAGCAGGTAGCGCGGGGTGATCCCGAGCATCTGCGGCACGGTCTTGGTGGTGGTGGCGAGGTTGCGGGCGGCGGAGGTACTCAGGCTCTGCTGGCTGGGCTGGTTCTGCGGAACGGCCTCGGTGGTCACGGCTGGTCCCCTCTGCGGCAGGTGTGGGAGGACGGGGTCCGACCGGTGCCGGACCGCCTCGCCGATTCTTGCCGCTGCAACGGAGTGCCGTGGGCACGTTTGAGGGCACCGGATAGCGGACACGCCGCTGCACGAATGAGCGACTCATGGCCGCCAAACTCACTCGATCGAGTGAGTTTCCTATAACGGGCACCGATGCTTCCCCAAGCACGGCTTGGAAGCACGGGGGGCGGTCGGAGGCGCACAGCCGGGGCACCCCGGACCGGCCCGATCCGGAGCGACCCTCGGGGGGGCGCTCAGGCGTAGACCGCGATCCGCGGCTCGACGGTGCCCCGGGCGGGCGCGTGCAGGACGGTGAGCCGGTAGCTCTCGGTGAGGGTGTGGCCGGAGTGCAGGACGATCTTCGCCGGGACCAGCGCGGTGTACAGCGTGCCGGTCTGGCTGGCCAGCGGCACGGTGCGCCAGCTGCCGTCCGTCCCGCGCATCTCCAGCCGGACGTCGGAGGGGCTGAGGAACGGGCCCCGCTGGGGTGACTCGACCAGGATCTGCGGGGCGACCGTCTGATCCTTCGGGGTGTCGTTGCGGTAGCGGAAGGTGATCCGGTGCGGTGCCCGGTCGGTCGGCAGCGCGGAGTCCGGCAGGTCCACGAAGCGCACCGGCACGGCAGCGGCCGGACCGGATGCCGCTACCGTGGCCGCCGGGGGCGCGGAGGGCCCGGAGGCCGCCCGCGCGGGCGCCGTGAGCGCCGTGGCGGGCAGGACGGCGAGGGCGGCGGCGGTCAGCACCAGAGCCCGACGGGGGATCGTCCTGGACGGCATGGCGCCTCCTTCGGTCGAGGGGCGGCTGGGGGCCGCTCGCCCGGCGGACGGTGTCCGCGGGGCCACGGACGGTCGCCGGCCGGGCGTTTCGTACTCCACCACCTTGCACGTGCCCGGCGGATGGCGCATCCGCCGGGCACGTGCCCCCCGCCGCGGTGGTCAGCGCAGCGGGCGGCAGAGCAGCGCGTCCGGGACGCCGTACTGGAGCCCGCGCCAGGTGTCGGCGACACCGGCGACGTACTCGCCGTCGGCGCACTGGCCCTTGTAGGAGCCGGGCGCCCAGTCACCGGCGAGCGAGCCGCCGTTCGCCGGCCGGTTGTCGCCGCGGTCGAACCAGACCGTGCGACCGGTGCTCGGCAGCGCGGTGGTGGCCGGGGCGCAGAGCAGTGCGGACATCGCGTTGTCGTGGACGCCGTAGCCCACGGCGAAGGTGTTGTCCGGGCACTGGAGCTTGTCGTAGCCGGAGGCCCAGTCGCCGCCGGTGACGTAGCGCTGGTCGGTGACGGTCACCCAGTCCCCGGTGCCGAGCGGCGGCTGCCCCGCGTCGGTGCACAGGCCCCGGCTGCTGCCGCGGCCGAGGCCGGCCAGCCGCTGGCCGTCGGGGCAGTCGCCCTTGCGGTTGCCGGGGCTCCAGTCGGGCCGGGCCAGCATCCGGGCCGAGACGTTCTGGTCACCGTGGTCGAGGTCGAGCATGTTCCAGCGGGCGACCGGGGCGACCGGACCGGTGTACGACGGGGCGTTCACCAGCTTGTTCCAGTCCGCGGCCCGCCAGTCGCCCGGGTCGTTCAGGCCGAGCTCCCGGCCGCCGGTGTCGTAGGAGAGCAGTGCCCAGCTGTCGTTCGGGACGCCGTCGTGCTGCCAGCCGACCAGCGGCCAGACCGCGAAGTCGGTGTCGTTGGCGGCCAGCACGTCGGTGAAGCGGTCGAACCAGGCCTGTTCCTTGGCGTCGGTGGAGCCGCGCCCGCCGGCGCCGAACTCGCTGACCCAGACCGGGGCGGTGAAGTGCTGGCCGTCCTGGGTGACGAACAGCGCCTCCTGGTTCACCACCTGGGCGAGCTGCTCGGGGGTGAAGTCCTCGTAGCGCGGGTCGGAGGTCGAGCCCGGGCCGCTGCCCGCGCCGGTGTTGGCCGGGCCGGTGTAGGCGTAGAAGTGCGCCGCGTAGACCAGCTTGTCGGACCGGATCAGGGTGTTGGACAGGTTCGCCACCGGGGTGAGCATCGGCCGGCCGTGGGAGAACCCGGCGGCGGGGATGCCGTACCAGTTGATGCCCTCCATGACGACCAGCAGGTCAGGGTCGGCCTGGAGGATCCGGTTGCCCGCCTCCTCGAAGGCCGCGTACTCGTCGTGGGCGTCGCCCAGGCCCCAGTTGGGGTCGTCCCAGGTGTCGCGGCGCACCTCGTTGCGCAGGTCCGCGCCGACCACCCGCTTGTCGGCCTTGTAGCGGTTCGCCATGAACACCCAGTCGTCCTCCCACTGCTGGGTGCTCTGACCGCTGTTCCAGCGCTCGTTGCCGTCCAGGCCGCAGCAGAAGCGGTAGCTGGTGGTGTGGTTGTTGAGGACGACCGCGAACCCGTCGGCGGTCAGTGCGGCCACCACGGCGTCGTAGACCTGCAGCGGGGTGCTGCCCCGGAGCTGCGGGTTGGCCGCGACGGCGGCGTCCGGGACGGCGGCGGTGTCGTGGATCATCGCGTTGGCGAACGGCAGCCGGACGGCGTTCAGGCCCAGGCCGTGGAAGCCCGCCAGGATCCGGTCGATCGGGGCCCGGTCCAGCCCGAGCGGGATGTTGTACGAGACCTGGCCGGCCTGGTTGTCCGCGGGGTCCGTGGTCGAGCCGCTGCCCTCCCAAGTCCCCTGTGCTCCGGCCCAGTTGCCGGCCTTGAGCTTGAACCGGTCGCCGTTGGCGTCGACCACGTACCGCCCCCGGGTGCTGAGCGGGCCGGTCCAGGAGGCGGCCAGCCGGGCGCCGCTCGACGCGGGCGCGGCGGCGGCGGAGGCGGTCGGGGCGGCGGGGGCGGCCGCCTGTGCGGGTGGGGCGGCGTTGAGGAGTGCGGCCAGCAGGCCGGCCACCGCGAGCACGGCGGTGCGGGCCTTTCGAAGGGGTGTCACGGATGCTCCGGTGAGGGTGACGGGGGCAGGGCTTGTTGACGGTACGTCAAGACCACCGTCCGGGACGAGGCCCGTGGGCCGGTCGCAGGGGGATCGGTCGCAGCGTGGAGCGGGCGCAGGGTGGAGCGGGGGGCGACCACGCACCGTGCGCCGGTCGACCCGGTCGACCCGGTCGATCTCGTCGCCCCGGCCCACCCGGCCAACCCGGCCCGTGGGCGTCCGGCGGTGGTCGCCGAGGAAATTCCGGGATTCCTGAATCGAAACCCGAGAACGGGGAAGGCGCAGCATGCCTCCGCACCAGCGGAGGAACCCACCGGGAGGGCGAAAGAACGGAGCTCGTCGTGATCGTCCTCGGAGTCATCCTCCTCGTCATCGGATTCGTCAGCGGCATCTCCATCCTGTGGACCGTCGGCGTCATCCTGCTCCTCATCGGCCTCGTCCTGCTGGTCATGGGCACGGTCGGTCGCGAGGTCGGCGGCCGCCGCCACTACTGGTAGGCACCCACCGTTCCCGGCCCGACTCCGTTCGAGGAGTCGGGCCCGAGCGCTTATGACAACAGCATTGACGTGAAACGACACCGCCGGTTTCATGGCTCGCGCTTCCCCCACCCCCGGGCGCCCCCCGAACATCCGCGCCCGCCCCCACCCCCCACGAGCAAGGCGGTGATCCGTTGGCATCGACGCTGAGGGACGACACGGGCAGCGGCCCGAGAACCGGCGCGCAGCACGGCGCCATGCACAGGTCCATCGGCCTGCTGGACGGCGCGGCCATCGCCGCCTCCAGCACGGCCGCCACCAGCAGCATCGGGATCGGCCTCGGCCTGATGGCGGGCGTCGTCGGCCTCCACCTGCCCGCGATCATGCTGCTGGCCTTCCTCCCCGTGCTCGCCATCGCGGGCGGCTACGGACGCCTGAACGCCGTCGAACCCGACGCCGGCAGCAGCTACCGCTGGGTCGGCCGCACGCTCAGCCCCTGGCTGGGCTTCCTCACCGGCTGGGTGAACACCTTCGGCACCGTGGTCTTCATGGCCTACACCACCACCGTCACCGGCTCGGCCGTCATCCAGCTCCTCGACCAGGCCCACCTGCGCAGCATCGCCGGGCTGCGCCTGGACGCCGACTCCACCGTCCAGTGCACCCTGCTCGGCCTGGCCGTCCTGATCGGCGCCGCCCTGGTCGCCGTCCGCGGCCTCGACCTCGCCGCCCGGCTCCAGAAGGCCCTGCTGGTCTTCGAGTACGCCGTGCTGCTCGGCTTCTGCGGCTACGGCCTGTTCGCCGGCGACCAGCCCTTCTCGCTCCACTGGTTCAACCCCTTCGACCTGCCCTCCTTCGGCGCCCTGGCCCAGGGCATGGTGCTCGCGGTGTTCTGCTACTGGGGGTTCGAGTCGGTGTTCAGCGTCGGCGAGGAGGTCCGCGACCCGCGGGACGCCTCGCGCGGCGGCTTCCTGGCCCTGGTGGTCATGATGCTGCTCTTCCTGCTCGCCGGGACGGCCTTCCAACGAGTGCTCCCGCTCGGCGAGTTGGCCGACAACGGCGCCCACGGACTCACCTACTTCGGCGCCGCCCTCGCCCACCAGCCGCTCGCCGCACTGCCGTTGATCGCGCTCACCTTCTCCGCGGTGGCCTCGCTCCAGGCCTCGGTGATCCCGACCGCGCGCGGGATGTACGCGATGGGGCGCGACGGCGTGCTCGGCCCGGTCTGGACCAGGCTGCACCCCCGGCACGCCACCCCCGCCGTCGGCACCCTGCTGGTCACCGGCTTCGCCGCGCTGCTCGCCCTCGCCTCGATCGCCATTCCGACCGTCAACGACCTGATCTCGGCCGCCGTCAACGCGATCGGCATCATCGTCGCCCTCTACTACGCGCTCACCGCCGTCGCCTCCGCCGTCCGTTTCCGCGGCCTGCTGCGCACCGACCCGGTGCAGGGCCTGCGCGCGGTGGTCGGCCCGCTGCTCGGCGCGGCGACACTGCTCGCCGTGGGCGGCTACCTGGCCTGGACCTTCTACGACTCCACCGACCACTTCGAACTCGCCGCGGACAACGGCTGGTTCGAACTGACCGTGGTGGCGCTGATGATCGTCACCGGCCTCCCGTCGGCGGCCTGGGCCCGCTGGCGGCGCCGCTCGCCGTACTTCCTCGACCCGGCCGCCTGAGCCGTACCGTCTGACCCGGCTGCCCGACCCGGCCGCCCGACCCCACCGCCCGACCCGACAGCCCTGCCGCACCGGCACGAAGGAGCACCACCCATGACCGAGGCCGACCTCGTCCTCACCCACGGCCCCGTCCACACCGGCGACGCCGCCCGCACCCGGGCGAGCAGCCTGGCCGTGACCGGAGGGCGGATCACCGCCGTCGGCCACGACGAGGTCCACCAACTGATCGGGCCGCGCACCGAGGTCGTGGACCTCACCGGCAGGCTGCTGCTGCCCGGCTTCCAGGACGCCCACGTCCACGCGGTCTACGGCGGCGTCGAGTTGGCCGCCTGCGACCTCACCGGCACGGTCGGCGTGGCCGAGTACCTGGACCGGATCCGCGCCTACGCCGGGGCCAACCCCGACCAGGAGTGGATCACCGGCAGCGGCTGGTCCCTGGAGAGCTTCGAAGGCGGCCTGCCCACCCGGCAGTTGCTCGACTCCGCCGTCCCCGACCGCCCGGTCTACCTGACCAACCGGGACCACCACGGCGCCTGGGCCAACACCCGGGCCCTGGAGCTGGCCGGCCTCACCCGGGACACCCCCGACCCGGCCGACGGCCGGATCGAACGCGAACCCGACGGCACCCCGGCGGGCACCCTCCAGGAGGGCGCCACCACGCTGGTCGCCCGCCTGGTGCCGCCGGCCACCGCCGCCCAGCGGCTGGCCGGCCTGCTCCGGGCCCAGCGCCTGCTGCACTCGCTCGGCATCACCGGCTGGCAGGACGCCCTGCTCGGCGAGTTCAACGGCCAGCCGGACCCGTCCGACGCCTACCTCGCCGCCGCCCGCTCCGGCGAACTGACCGCCCGGGTCACCGGCGCGCTCTGGTGGGACCGCGCCCGCGGCGCCGAACAGATCCCCGAACTCGTCCGGCGCCGCGCCGAGTTGAGCCACGGCCGGTTCCGGGCCGGCTCGGTGAAGATCATGCAGGACGGCATCGCGGAGAACTTCACCGCCGCGATGACCAGCCCCTACCTGGACGGCTGCGGCTGCGCCACCGCCAACTCCGGCCTCAGCTTCGTCGATCCGGCCGCGCTGTGCGGATACGTCACCGAACTCGACGCGCTCGGCTTCCAGGTGCACTTCCACGCCCTCGGCGACCGGGCCGTCCGCGAGGCGCTGGACGCCGTCGAGGCCGCCCGGGCGAAGAACGGCCGACGCGACACCCGGCACCACCTCGCCCACCTCCAGGTGGTCCACCCGGACGACCTGCCCCGCTTCGCCCGGCTCGGCGCCGTCGCCAACATCCAGCCGCTGTGGGCCGCGCACGAACCGCAGATGGACGAACTCACCATCCCCTTCCTCGGCCCCGAACGCGCCGCCCGGCAGTACCCGTTCGGCGGGCTCCAGCGGGCGGGCGCCACCCTCGCGGCGGGCAGCGACTGGCCGGTGAGCAGCCCCGACCCGCTGGCGGGCCTGCACGTCGCCGTCCACCGGATGGAGCCCGGCGCCACCCACGGCCGGGTCTTCCTGCCCGAGCAGCGCCTCGACCTCGCCTCCGCCCTCGCCGCCTACACCGCCGGATCCGCCCACGTGAACGGCCACGACGACGCCGGCACCCTCGCCGTCGGGCACCTCGCCGACCTGGTCGTGCTCGACCGCGACATCCTCACCGGCCCTCCGGAGGAGATCGCCGAGGCCCGGGTGCTGCGCACCTACGTGGGGGGTGAACTCGTCCACGCGGCCGAGTGAGCGCGGGCGGCCGCCCGCTCAGGCCGGGTCGACGCCCCGACCTAACAAAGCACTACTAGCCCGCCGCTCAGCAGGTCGAAGGCGAGCTCCGCCGCCCGGACCGCCGCCGGGTAGTGGTCGTCGGCGGAGGTGCCGGCGGCCAGGTGCTCCTGGTTCACGGTGGCGAGCTCCCGCTGCACCACGATCACCTGGGCGGCCACCAGGCGGGCGGCGAGCGGGTCGACGCCCGCCTCCCGCAGGGCCGCGCCCAGGGCTTCGGCGCCGCGTCCCGAGTAGCGCGCCAGCCGTGCGGCCAGGCTCTCGGTGTCGCTGATCAGGTGGAGGAAGGCCATCACCTCGGGGTCGTCGCACAGGCCGGTGTTCGGATCGCGCCGGGCCAGGGCGTCGAGGTGGGCGGCGCGCAGCGCCTCCAGCGGGGGGAGGCCGTCCGGGCGGGCGCGGACGGTGCGGGCCGCCTCGTCCTCGTGGTCGGCGAAGCGCTGGAGGACGAGGTCCTCCTTCGTGGGGAAGTAGGCGAAGAGGGTGCGCCGGGAGACGTCCGCCGCCTCGGCGATCTCGGTGATCGACACCTGGTCGAAGCCCTTGTCGAGGAAGAGCCGGATCGCCGTCGCGCCGATCGTCTCCCGGGTGCGTTCCTTCTTGCGTTCCCGCAGGCCCATCTGCTGATTCATGCACTCAGTCTACCTCGTGGTAGACTGAGTGCAGAATTGCACCTGGTTCTTCTTGCGGAGGTTGCTGTGCAGACCGAAGTCATCGTCGTGGGGGCGGGCCCGACCGGGCTGATGCTGGCGAACGAGCTGACGCTGGCCGGGATCCCGGTCGTCGTCACGGAGAAGCTGCTCACCCGGAGCAGCCAGTCCCGGGCCGGCAGCCTCCAGCCGCGCACCGCCGAAGTGCTGGACCTGCGGGGGCTGCTGGAGCCGCTGCTCGCGGAGCTGCCGCCCCGGAAGAGCTCGGGCGGGCACTTCGCCACCCTGCCGGTGGAGCTGGACTGCACGCCGTGGCGCACCCGCTACCCGCACCCGGTCGCCGTCCCGCAGGCCGCGCTGGAGGCCCTCCTCGAAGGGCTCCTCACCGAGCGGGGCGTACCCGTGCTGCGCGGCCGCGAGGTGACGGCGATCGCCCAGGACGCGGACGGCGTGACCGTCGGGTGGCGGGCCGAGGACGGCGGCAGCGGCGAGCTCCGGGGCCGCTACCTCGTCGCCTGCGACGGCGGGCACAGCTCCGTCCGCCGACTGCTGGGCGTGGACTTCCCCGGCCGGGAGCGGCGGATGTCCGCCGTGGCCGCGGACCTCACGCTCGCCGCGCACTCGGCGGAAGTCCGCACCGAGCCCGGGCACTTCAGCGCGTTCGCGAAGTCGGCCAACGGCTTCCACTCGATCCTGCACCCCATCGGCCCGGACCTGTACCGGATGCTGTTCGGCAAGCTCTCCGGCGACGGCCCGGACCACGCGTCACCGGTCTCCGCGGACGAGGTCCAGGAGGCCCTGCACGCCGTCTACGGGCCCGGGACGCAGCTCGGCGAACTGCGCGCGGCCTCCCGCTTCGGCGATGCCGTGCGCCAGGTCGAGCGCTACCGCGAGGGCCGGGTGTTCTTCGCCGGGGACGCGGCGCACATCCACATGCCGATCGGCGGACAGGGCGTCAACCTGGGCGTCCAGGACGCCGTCAACCTGGGCTGGAAGCTCGCCGGCACGATCAACGGCTGGGCCCCCGCCGGGCTGCTCGACAGCTACCACGAGGAGCGGCACCCGGTCGCCGCGCGGGTGCTGCGCCACACCCGGGCGCAGAACGTGATCATGAACCCGGGGCGGGACGAGGAGCTCGCCACGGTCCGCGAGTTCGTCACCGAGCTGCTGCGGCTGCCCGACGCCCACCGGTACGTCTCGGGCATGATGTCCGGCCTGGACCTCCAGTACCCGGGGGTCGGCCCCCGGCTGATCGACCTGGAGCTGACCACCGAGGCCGGGCCGGTGCGGGCGAGCTCCCTGATGGGCTCCGGCCGCGGCCTGCTGCTGTCCCTGGACGGCACCCGGCGGTCGGTCGGCGACCGGGCCGACCGGGTCGAGCACGTCCTGGCGAAGACCGACGAGGACGTCGACGGGGCCGGGGCCCTCCTGATCCGCCCCGACGGCTACCTCGCCTGGACCGACCGGGACGGCACGCCGCTGGACACGGCCCTCGCCCGCTGGTTCGGCTGACCGGCACCGGCCGGGCGCTTTGACGGTGCCCGCCGGGCCGGCCGTCGGCCTCGTGCTCCCTCAGTCGGCCGCCAGCCGGGCCGCCGCGGCGTCGAGCAGCAGGTCGAGGGCGTACGGGTAGCCGGTGCGGCGCATGTCGGTGGAGAGCAGGTGGGCGGTGGCGGCGATGTGGGGGTGGGTGGCGGCGTCGAGGCGGGCGTAGGAGGCCTGCCAGACCTGGAGGTCGGCCGTGGCCGCGGCGGCGGGGAGGGCGAGGGCGGCGGCGTCCAGGGCGGCGAAGCCGAGGCTCTGGTCGACGAAGGCGTGGTAGATCGCGACGGCCTCCGGGTCGGGGAAGCCGGCGGTGCGCAGCACGCCGAGGATCGTCTCGACGGCGGCCGTCTCGTGGCCGCGTCCGGTGGTGCGGTGGGCGGCGAGCAGGGCGGCCTGGGGGTGGGCGAGGTAGGCGGTGTGGATCCGCAGGCCGATGGCGCGCAGGTCGGTGCGCCAGTCTCCGGTGGGGCGCCAGCCGGCCTGGGCGCGGCCGATGAGTTCGTCGGCGATGGCCAGCAGCAGGTCGTCGGTGCTGTGGAAGTAGCGGTAGACGGCGCTGGGGTCGGCGCCGAGCGCGGTGCCGAGCCGGCGGACGGTGAGCGCCTCGGCGCCGTGCTGCCCGACCAGCCGCAGCGCGGTGTCGATGATCAGCTCCCGGGAGAGCACGACGCCCTGCTTGGTGGGTCGCCGTCGACGGCGCTGGGGCTCGGGGACCACGCGTTCGCTCATGCCCCGCAGGTTATGTCAGCGGTGTTGACGCAGGACAGGGGTGGACGGTGCCGTTCGCGGCCGGACCGTGGGGGAGGTCGAGCGCGGGCAAACGTTGCTCCTGGGACTGGTGGGTTGGAATGAATCGTGGACAGTTCTGTGCGGGCCGTGCCGAATTCCCGGGGCATTCGTAGTGCCGTTCGAGGTTCGGTCACCCTCCGTGGTCGAGCGGCTTTGTCGACATGGCGCTCATTCCGTGTCGAGAGCTTGTCCGGGTCCGGATTCCCGCTGGTGGGAGAGGGTGAGACATGACGAGCCGTCATGGGAGTCGTGGTGGATACGTCTGACAGGTCATCAAAGTTCCACGATCGACCACCCGGTTGGGTGAATTCCCTTTAAGCTCACGTTAACCACGGCGGATTCAGGCCACGCTGTGGGCTCCCTCATGAAGTCGGGCCATTTGGGCTCTTTGGACGATGAGAGCAGGGATGAACACAACGAATGAACTGATGAACGGCGCCGCGCGCGGCCCGGACCGGTCACGGCCGGGCCGCTCCGGACGCCGCGTCGTGGGCCGGATCGCGGCGCTCGCCGTCGTCGTCGGCAGCAGCTCGCTGGCGGCGGTCCCGGCGGCGGTCTCGCAGACCGGCGACGGGACGGTCACGGTCCGGGTGATCCGGGCCGTGGACGACTCCGGCACCTGGACGCCCGCGCTGGAGCCGAACATGGCGGGCGTCAAGGTGACGCTCACCGACGACGCCGGGGTGTCGATCGACGGCACCACGGCGGCGGACGGCACGGTCACCCTGGCGCCCGCGACCAGCAAGGCCACCGGCGGCAAGTACCGCGTCCAGGTGGTGAATCCGAAGCCGGGCGTGCTGTTCCCGGCCTTCGCCTCCCGCCAGGGCCTGGACGGCGCGCCCAACCAGCTCAGCTCCAACGAGGAGTTCGTCGACCTCAGCGGGGGCAAGAGCGTCTCCTACACCACCGGGCTGTGGAACCCGGCGGACTACTGCCAGAAGAACGCGCCGCTGGTGACCGCCTGCCAGACGCCCACCTACCAGGGCAAGTCCCAGCGCACCCTGGTCTCCTTCCCGTACGACTCGCGCGGTCAGGAGGGCCCGGGCAAGGACGTCGTCGCGACGAACGTCGCCACCGACGCCGACACCGGGACGATCTTCGGCATCGCCTGGAACAAGGCCGACAAGCGGGTGTTCTCCGCGGCGACGGCCAAGCGCACCACCGACTACGGCCCCGCCGGCTCCGGCGGGATCTACGTCACCGACATGAGCGACCCCGCCAAGCCGGGGAGGACCAGCGTCTTCACCACCGTCCCGAACGCGGGTGGCACCGCGCACGGGGCCGGGACGGACGACGCCTTCCTCGACGTCCCCGGGAAGGAGAGCCTGGGCGGCATCAAGATCACCGACGACGGCAAGGACCTGTTCGTCGTCAACCTGAACGACCGCAAGCTCTACCGCTACGACGCCACCGCGCCGACGGCCTCGGCGCCGAAGGCCGCCTACCCGATCCCGGACCCGGGCTGCCCGTCGGCTGCGGACTGGCGCCCCTACGGTCTGGGGCTGCAGGACGGCACCGGCTTCCTCGGCGGGGTCTGCTCCGGCGAGTCCACCGGCAAGCTCACGGACGTGCGCGCCCTGGTGCTGCCGTTCGACCTGGGCACCGGGGCGTTCGGCAAGCCGGTGCTCGACCAGCCGATGGACTACCCGCGGCAGTCCACGGTCGGCAGCGGCCCGTGCGACGGCGCCGGCTGGTTCGCCTGGACCAGCACCTTCCCGGCCTCGCAGAACGGCAAGGTCTGCGGCAACAGCACCATCGCGTTCCCCGAGCCCGAGCTCGGCGAGATCCTGTTCGAGACCGACGGCTCGATGCTGCTGGCCTTCAAGGACCGCTTCGCCGACCGCGGACCGGGCGCCCCGGCGCCCAACTCGGCCACCGTGATGTCCGGCGGCGACCTGAACAAGGCCTGCCCGTCGAACGGCACGTACGTGATGGACGTCAACCTCGGCTGTGGCAAGACCGTCCGCGGTGCCCGGTTCTTCTCCACCGGCTGGGACGCGGTCGGCCACCACAACACGGTGTTCGCCGGCATCGCGCTCTCGAAGGTCGAGAGCACCGTGGCGGGCTCCGCCTTCGACCCGGACCACACCGCGGTCGGCTACGGCACCTCCTTCATGGAGCGCGCGGACGGCAGCCACGACCCGAAGTTCGGCCTGCGGCTGACCCCGGCGGGGACCGGCTCCCCGTTCGGCAAGGGCGCGGCCATGGGTGACCTGGAAGTGCTCTGCGACCAAGCGCCGCTGCAGATCGGCAACCGGGTCTGGTACGACCCCGAGCGCAAGGGCATCCAGAACCCGGGCCAGACCCCGGTCAAGGGCGCCACCGTGAACCTCTACGACGAGTCGGGGAAGGTCCTCGGCACCACGAAGACCACGGCGCGCGGCGAGTACTACTTCGACAACAGCAACGTCCCCGGAGGCCTCAAGCCCCACACCAAGTACACCATCCGGATCGACAACCCCGCCGACTACGCCAAGGGCGGCCCGCTGTACCACTGGGTGCCCACCGACCACGACGTCGGCGACAACCACTTCATCGACTCGAAGGGCATCGTCCCCGCCGGCGCCAAGTTCCCCGAACGGGCGCTGACCACCGGCGGACCGGGCGAGAACGACCACACCTTCGACTTCGGCTACCGCCAGCAGGAGGGCGCGCTCAAGCTGGTCAAGAACGACCAGGACGGCAAGCCGCTCGCCGGCGCCAAGTTCCAGCTCTGGCACGAGACCAACGGCACCGACGGCCTCCAGGCCACCGGGGCCAAGCCGGACACGCCCGTCGGTGACCCGTGCACCACCGGCAAGGACGGCATCTGCCAGGGCACCGGCGTGCCCGGGACGTACTACTGGCAGGAGTTGAGCCCGCCCGACGGCTACTCGGCGCCCGACAACACGGTCTTCGGACCGCTGGTGCTCACCGCCGACAACCTGGAGGACGGGGTCGGCGTCACGGCCGTCAACAAGCTGATCCCCACCCCGACGCCCACCGCCTCGTCGACGCCGACCCCGACGCCGACGACGACCCCGCCGAGCACGCCGCTCCCACCGGCGCCCGCTCCCGGCGGCGAACTCCCGCACACCGGAGCCAGCAGCGGCATGCCGCTGATCGCGGCCGGCGGCGCGGTGCTGATCGCCCTCGGCGCGGGACTGTTCCTGGTGGTGCGCCGACGCCGGGGCCAGCACCAGTAGCCCTGCTGTCGGCCACCCACCCCGGCCTGACGGGGTGAGGCCCGGACCGGGCGGGTACGCGGACCGAGAGGACCGCGGACCCGCCCGGTTCCCGTACCCGGCCGGCTCGCCTTCTCACCCGCCGGCTTCCTGCCGTCCGCCCGCAACGACCGATCGGAGCACACCCCCGCATGGCCCGGAAGACGAAGGCCCCCGCCGTCGAACCGCCCCGGCGCCGCCGCCCCCGCTGGTTGACGGCGCTGGTCGCTTGCGCGGTGTGCGCCGCCGTCGCGGGCGGCGTCGCCGCGTACCGGACGACCTCCGACCAGGCCTCGGAACGGCCGGTCAGCAGCGACGAGGCCGCCCGGCTGGCACTGTCCCGGCTGAACCTCTACCAGGCCAGCCCCGTCAACGTGGTGCTCACCGCGGACGAGGGCGGGGGAGTGCGGATCCGGGTCGAGGGGGTCGTCGACTACCGCACCCACCGGGGCGCCGGCCGCTACACGTCCACCGGAGCGGGCGGACCGCTCGACCACGGGCTGGTGGTCTGGGACACCGGCGGCCTCGGCCTCGCCCCCGAACCCGCGGGCGACCAGAGCCCGCCCTGGCAGCAGGCCGAACACGTCCCCCGTTCCGGCTGGTCGCCGCGCTCGTACACCGCCGACCCGCTGGACGCCGGCCTCCAACTGCTCACCCAGCTCGGCGCCGACCGCCCCGACAACCCGGTGCTGCTCGCCCAGTCCGGCGCCCGCTGGCTCGGCCAGGACCGGATCGACGGCCGCAGCTACGACCGCTTCTCCGGCCCGCGCGCCCAGGGCGCCGCACCGGACGGCAACCGCTCGCCGCTCACCTACTGGGTGGACGGCGACGGCTCGCTGCGCCGGGTCACCATGCGGATGGCGGGCCTGGGCACGCCGGCCACCGTGGAGTTCGCCGGCCGCAACGCCGACGCCAAGCTCCCCGAGGCGCCCTGGCTGACCAGCTGACGAAACATCAAGTCCGCTAGCGGGTACGGGAGATGGCGAGGCCGGCCGCCCGCCCCGAGAAGATGCACCCGCCGAGGAAGGTGCCCTCCAGGGCGTTGTACCCGTGCACGCCCCCGCCGCCGAAGCCGGCCACCTCCCCGGCGGCGTACAGACCGGGGACGGGTGCCCCGTCGGCGCCGACCACCCGCGATTCCAGGTCGGTCTGCAGGCCGCCGAGGGTCTTGCGGGACAGGATGTTGAGCCGTACGCCGATCAGCGGGCCGTGCGCCGGGTCGAGGATCCGGTGCGGCCTGGCGACCCGGGCGATCCGGTCGGTCAGCGACCGGCGGGCGTTGCGGATCGCCATCACCTGCACGTCCTTGCTGAAATTGTTGTCCAACTCCCTGTCCCTCGCGACGATCTGACGCTCGATCATGGCGGCGTCGAGCTTCGGGCCGCGGGCGATCCCGTTCATCGCCGCGACCAGCTCGGGCAGGGTCCGGGCGACGACGAAGTCCTCGCCGTGCTGCTTGAACCGCTCCACCGGGCCCGGAGCGCCCTTCGCCAACCGGCTCCGCAGCGCGAACCCCAGGTCGCGGCCGGTCAGATCGGGGTTCTGCTCCGAGCCGGAGAGTGCGAACTCCTTCTCGATGATCGACTGGGTCAGGACGAACCAGGAGTAGTCGTGGCCGGTGGCCAGGATCTGCTTCATCGCGCCGATAGAGTCGGCCCCCGGCACGCCGGACATCCCGGTCAGCCGGCGCCCCTCGGCGTCGAACCACATCGAGGACGGGCCGGGCAGGATCCGGATGGCGTGGTCCGGCCAGACCGGGTCCCAGTTGTGCACGCCCTCGGTGTACGCCCACATCCGGTCGCGGTTGACCACCCGGCCGCCCGCCCGCTCGGTGATGGCCAGCATCCGCCCGTCGACGTGGGCGGGCACGCCGGAGATCAGGTGCTCGGGCGCCGGACCGACCCGCTCGGTCGGCCAGTTGGCGCGCATCAGCGCGTGGTTGTGCCCGATGCCGCCGGAGGTCACCACGACCGCCGCCGCCCGCTCCTCGAACGGGCCGGTCACCTCGCGCGAGGACTTGACCCCGCGCGCCGAGTCGTCCGGCGCCAGCACCGAGCCCCGGACGCCGACCACCGCGCCGCCCCCGCGCTCCTCCGTCAGCAGCTCGTCCACCTGGTGCCGGAAGGCGAACCGCACCAGCCCGGCGCGCTCCGCCCGCAGCACCGGGCGCAGGAAGGCCTCCACCACACCGGGCCCGGTGCCCCAGGTGATGTGGAAGCGCGGCACCGAGTTGCCGTGGCCGGTGGCCGAACCGGCACCCCGCTCCGCCCACCCCACCAGCGGCACCACCCGGTGGCCCAGCTCCCGCAGGTAGCCGCGCTTGCCGCCCGCCGCCCACGCCAGGTACGCCTCGGCCCACCGCCGGCCCCAGACGTCCTCGTCGTCCGGGCGGTCGAAGCCCGCCGAACCGAGCCAGTCCTGCCGGGCCAGCTCCAGGGAGTCCTTGATCCCGGCCCGCCGCTGCTCCGGACTGTCGACGAAGAAGAGCCCACCGAGCGACCAGAACGCCTGGCCGCCGAGGTTGCGCCGGTTCTCCTGCTCGACGACCAGCACCCGCCGGCCGGCCTTGGCCAGCTCGTGCGTCGCCACCAGTCCGGCCAGGCCGGCCCCGACCACGATCACCTCAGGCTGGAACGGCATGCAGCTCTCCCTCGGGGGAATCCGCCGTCGCCCGGGCGCGACGGCCGTACGGTCCCCATGGCCGTACGGTCCCCATGCTCGGGCGGGCCGCGGGGGCGGGCGCTAGGTTTGTCAGATGGTGATGAAGAAGACTGTGCCACCGGAGCACGGCACCCGGGTAGGGGGCGCGTCGTCGGCCGCCCGGTCCGCCGCCGACCGCTCCGCCGCCGTGGCGCGGATCCTGGCGGACGAGCCGGGCATGGTCGAGGCCGCCCTGGCCGCCGTCACCCGGGAGATCCCCGCCTACGCCAACCTCGACGCCCGCCAGCTCGAAGAGGTCCGCTCCCTGATCGTCTGGACCCTCCGCCGGGTGCTCGAACTGTGGTCGGTGGACGGCGCCCTGGACGCCGACGACCTCCGGATGTTCCGCGGCGTCGGCGCCGTCCGGGCCCGGGACGCCCGCCCGCTGGCGGCCGTACTGCGCGCCTACCGGGTGGCGGCGCTGGCCTTCTTCGACCGGATCGGCGAACGCTTCCCCGACACCGTCCCGTCGCGCGACCTCAGCGCGCTGGCCCGGGTCTGGCTGACGGTGCTCGACCAGTCCTCGGAGGCGGTCTTCGACGGCTACGAGTCCACCGGCCGCATCCTCAGCGAGGACCGCGAACGCGCACTCCGCGGCCTCCTCGCGGACCTGCTGCTCGGCCGGCAGAGCCACGCCGGCACCCTGCGCGCGCGGTTGCGCGAACTCGACGCCGAACTGCCCGCCACCTTCGACCTGTTGGTGGTCTCCACGGCCGCCGGTGCCGCCGGTGCCGCCGACGACGCGGCACGGGCGGCCGCACTGGCGGCCACGGCCCTCGACGCCCGAACCGCAGCCGACCGGGCCGGCGACCTCGAACTCACCTCGCTGCACACCGTCATGGACGGCGTCGGGGTCGCCCTGCTCAAGGCCGTCGACCCGGCGGCGCTGGACCGCCTGACCGGCGCGCACGCCCTCACCGGCGCCCGGCTCACCGGCGTCACCGCCGCCACCGCCCCACGCGACTACCGCCTGGCCCTCCACGGCCTCCGGCACGCCCCACCACCGGCGCGGACCGAACGCCGGGTGCTCGACCGCGGCGACCTGGAGGTGGTGGCCCTGGTCACCGGACACCCGGACGCCGCCCCCGCCCGGGTCACCGAGGCCGTACTCGGCCACCTCGCCCAGGACGACGACACCCGTCGGACCCTCGACGCGGTCATCTACGCCGACGGCGCCGCCGGCGCGGCCGCCCGCCTCCACCTCCACCCCCAAACCGTCCGCTACCGCCTCCGCCGCCTCGCCACCACCACCGGCCGCGACCCCCGCACCCCGTGGAACCGCTTCGTCTTCCAGACGGCCCTCCTCACAGCCACCCCCTGACACCTCACCCGTAGGGCCGCGGCCCGGCCGTCACCAGCCGGAAGGGGTCGTCCTCGGCGAGGCAGCGGGACACCAGCCAGGCCGCTCCGAGCACCAGTCCCCGCACCCGCCCCTCGTCCACCACGATCTCCCGCACCGTCCCCCGCCCCTGCAACTGTCCCTCCGTCTGCCCCGACACCCCGCCGCACCATCCCAGCACACCCCCACCGGCGCGGGGGTGTCAGTGGCGGTTCGTAGGTTGCCCTCGTGAACATCGATGATCTTCTCTGGCAAAAGCGACGCCACGGCGGCGTCTACCCGCGGATGGTGCGCAGTCTCCTCGACCTGGGGCGGCTGGACCTGGTGATCCGGGCGGCGCAGGAACGCGGCGACTGGAACTGCGCGGAGGCGGCGGCGCGGGAGCTCTGCGCGGCCGGGGAGTTCGACCGGGCGCTGGCACTGATGGACCCGTTCACCGACATCGGCTGGCGGGCCGCCGAGTGGCTCACCGCGGAGCTGATGATCCGGCGCGGCGAGGGCGACGAGGCGCTCGCGATGGTGCGCCCGGACGCGGCCGAACAGGGCGACGGCCACGTGAGCGCACGCTACGCGGAACTGCTGGTGCGGGCCGGGCGGGCGGACGAGGCCGTCGACCTGCTGGTACCGCACCTCGGGGAGCACTGGCTCCGGTCGCACCTGGTCGAGGTGACCGAGGGCCAGGGCCGTGACGACCGGGTCCTGGACGTCCTCACGCAAGCTGCGGCGCGCATGGAGGGCACGGAGGGCGTGCCGTGCGCGAGCTGCGGTCAGTCGTGCGGGGCGGACCGGAGCGAGCGGTGGCACGTGCTGCTCCTGATCTCTCGGGTCCTGGAACGCGCTGGGCGCACGGACGAGGCCGTCGAGGTCCTGCGCACCGAGATCGCCTCGGGCCGCCGTCACCCCGTCAACTTTCCGCAGTACTACGCGGAGCTCCTCGCCCGGCAGGGCCTGATCGAAGAGTTGGCGGCGCTCGCCGTCAGCGAGCGCTACTCCGCCTTCGCCGTGTACGCGAAGGCACTGGAGGACGCCGGGCGGGCCGGCGAGGCCGAGAGCCTGCTGCGCGAGGCGATCGAGGCCCACGACCACCCGAACGACCGTGCGGCGCTGATGCGCCTCCTCGTCGGGCAGGGGAGGGTCGACGAAGCCGTGGAGACCGGCCGGCCCACGTACGACTACTACGACTGCGGGAACCTCCTCCACTGGGCGCTGGAACTGCTCGTCGACGACAGCCGCCCCGACCGGGCGCTCGAACTGCTGGAGGGGCTCACCGGTGCGTATGCCGAGGGGCATCCGGAGAGCATCCTCCAGCTGCGGTTCTGGCTGTTGGGCGAGGCGGGCCGCTGTGCCGAGGGTCTCACGGAGGCCACCGCCCTCAACGAGCGGGAGCCCGGGGAGTGGGACACCGTGGTGGCGCGGCTGCTGGAGCGGGACGGCCGCCCGGAGGAGGCCCTCGCGCTGCTCCGGGCGTCCGCCCAGCAGGGGGTCGACTTCGACCTGACCGAGACGCTGATCAGACTGGGCCGCCCGGAGGAGGCCCTCGCCGCCGTCCCGACGATCGCGGAGGCACGCGCGGCCGCCGAACGGCGGGAGCGTGAACTGACCGAGCAGGGGGAGCAGGACGACCCTTGGGCCGGTGTCGGCGCAACCGCGCAGGCACCCCCGTTCTGATCCCTCGACCGGCCGGTGTCCGCGAGTCAGGAGCAACGGCAGCGCGTGGGCACGGAGTTGCGGCGGGAGGCGGCAGAATCGTGCCATGCGCATTCTGATCGTCACAGCCGGTTCACGCGGAGACGTCGCGCCCTTCACCGGGCTCGGGCGGCGGCTGCTGGAGGCGGGCCACCAGGTCGCCGTGGCCGCCCACGCGTCCTTCGCCGGGCTCCTGGCCGACTGCGGGCTCGAACACCGGCCCGTGCCGGGAGACCCGAACGAGCTGGTCCGGGAGTTCTCCCGGGCGGCGCTGCGGGCCTACACGGACGGGCTGGCCGACGGGGTCGCGGAGGCGGCGGCGGGCGGAGCCGACGTGGTGCTCACCGCCTTCGGCCCGGCACCGCTGAGCCGGGCGGCGGGCGAGGCGCTCGGTGTCCCCGTCGTCGGCACCTACCTGGCCCCGTCGTTCGCCACCCGGGAGTTCGCGCTGCCCAACGCCCGGAACGCGGACGACCTGGGGCCGGAGGGCAACCTCGCGGCGGGCCGGGACGTGCTGAGGCGCGCGGAAGGGCTCTTCGTGGACGCCGTCACCAGGCTGCGCGCCCGGCTCGGGCTGCCCGCCGACCCGCCCACGGCGGCGGCCGACATCCGGCCGGCCTTCCACGGCTACAGTCCGCTGGTGCTGCCGCGCCCCGCCGACTGGCCGTCCCGGGCCCGGGTGGCGGGCTACTGGTGGCCCGCGCGCCCGGCCGGCTGGCAGCCCCCGGCCGACCTGCTCGACTTCCTCCGGGCCGGCCCGCCCCCGGTGTTCATCGGGTTCGGCAGCATGGCGGTCGGGGAGGGGGAGCGGCTCAGCGGGCTGGTCGCCACGGCGGTCGAGCGGGCGGGCGTACGGGCGGTGGTGCAGGCGGGCTGGGCCGGGCTGAACGGCTGCGGCGACGACGTCCTGACCGTCGGTGACGTCCCGCACGACTGGCTGTTCCCCCGCACCGCCGCCGTCGTCCACCACGCCGGAGCGGGCACCACGGCGGCCGCCCTACGGGCCGGGGTGCCCGCCGTCGCCGTGCCCGTCATGGCCGACCAGCCGTTCTGGGCGGCCCGGCTGCACACCCTGGGCGTCGCCCCCCGCCCCGTCCCGTTCCAGGACCTCACCGCCGAAGCCCTCGCCGACGCGATCACCACCTGCCTGACCGACCCGACCCACCACCACCGCGCCACCCACCTCGCCCGCGGACTCGCCACCGAGGACGGCGCCGCCCCCCTGCTCGCCCACCTCGCCTCACCGCCCGACAATCCGAGCGCGCAGCCGCGGTAGCGCCGGCCTGACCAAGGCTCACCGAGAGCGGACACGGCGCCCGGTCCGGGGAGTCGGAACGGCAACCGGACCAGGTCCCGGCGGGGTCGCCTTCGGCTGCTGCCGGGCCCGGGCGGCGTCGGGTGGGGTGGCGTGAGAGGCTCCTGGTATGGAACAGCGCGTACTCGGCCGGACCGGCCGTCCCGTTTCGGTGGTCGGACTCGGCACTTGGCAGCTCGGTGCGGACTGGGGTGACGTCCGGGAGGAGGACGCCCTGGCCGTGTTGGAGGCGTCGGTGGAGGCGGGGGTCACGCTCTTCGACACCGCGGACGTCTACGGGGACGGTCGCAGTGAGCGGCTGATCGGCCGGTTCCGGAAGGAGCGGCCGGACGCGGAGGTGTTCGTCGCGACCAAGTTCGGCCGCCGGGTCGAGCAGCGGCCCGAGCACTACCGCCTCGCCAACTTCCGTGCCTGGGCGGACCGTTCGCGGGAGAACCTGGGCGTGGAGCGGCTGGACCTGGTGCAGCTGCACTGCCCGCCGACGCCGGTCTACTCCTCGGACGAGGTGTTCGACGCCCTGGACACCCTGGTGGCAGAGGAGCGGATCGCGGCCTACGGGGTGAGCGTGGAAACCTGCGCGGAGGCGCTGACCGCGATCGCGCGTCCGGGCGTCGCCAGTGTGCAGATCATCCTGAACGCCTTCCGGCTCAAGCCGCTGGAGCGGGTGCTGCCCGCGGCGGAGGCGGCCGGGGTGGGGATCCTGGCGCGTGTGCCGCTCGCCTCGGGGCTGCTCTCGGGCCGCTACAGCGAGCGGACCGTCTTCGGCCCGGACGACCACCGCACCTACAACCGCCACGGCGAGGCCTTCGACCAGGGCGAGACCTTCTCCGGCGTGGACTTCGCCACGGGCGTCGAGGCGGCCCGGGAGTTCGCCGCGCTCGCACCCGAGGGCGCCACGGCGGCGCAGACGGCCCTGCGGTGGATCATCCAGCAGCCCGGGGTCACGACGGTGATCCCCGGCGCCCGCAACGTGGCGCAGGCCCGCTCCAACGCCGCGGCCGCCGAGCGGGCCCCGCTGCCCGCAGCCACGCTCGACGCCGTACGGGAGCTGTACGACCGCCGCATCCGGCCGCAGGTGCACGACCGCTGGTAGGAACGTCGCCGGCGGTCGCCGCCGGGTCTGGAGGGGATCGGTGGCACTACCGGCACTGGTCGAGGTCCGGTACCGGGCGGACCAGATGGCGGATCCCGGCCGTCTCACCTCCGTCGAGGACGTCGATCGCCTGATCGACGAACTCCTCGACGGCTCGGCGTACGAGAACCTGGCTCAGTTGACCCACCTGGCCAGGGGGGTCGTCAAGCCGAGAGTTCCGGGCCACGACTTTCCGGCGGTCCCTGACCACGACTTCCAGGTCGGGGTCGACCGCGAGCAGGACGTCGGGGTGCTGCTCTTCATCGACGGCAGTGGGAACTTCGTGACGGCAGGCCCGCCGGAGTCGCGCAACGCCCCGCGTACTACCTCGGCCTCGTCGCTCCACTGAGCGTCAGCGCGTTCCGGCGGGAAATGTCACCGGTCTGCTACGCGCGTCGAAGCGGGGAACCCCGGTGGGGTGGTTGACGTCCTCGACCTCGGAGAACACGCAGGTGGAGTCGGGGGAGGGGTCGTTGATGGACATCAAGGCGCGCATGGGGACCGTGGGCAACCGGTCGCGGGCGGCCGTCGCGGTGGCGGTCGTCGTCGCCGCGGCGACGGCTTGGGCGGCTCCCGCGGTCACCGCGACGGTCCCCGGCCATGACCGGAACGTCGCCCAGGCGCAGGACGGGTCCGCCGAAGGGCAGGGCGGCCAGGACGGTGCCCAGGGCAGCGGCGGCGGTGCGCAGTCCGGCGGCATACCCGAGGGCATAGCCCACGCCTCGGAGGCCGGGGGCAATGCCGTCAACATCACCATCGACGACGGGCCCGACCCGGTGTGGACCCCGAAGGTCCTCGACGTGCTCAAGCGGTACGGGGTGAAGGCGACCTTCTGCATGATCGGACCGCAGGCCAAGGCCCACCCGGACCTGGTCAAGCAGGTGGTGGCGGCCGGTCACCGGCTCTGCGACCACACCGTGGACCACGACACCACGATGGACAAGAAGCCCGTGGCCTACCAGGAGCGGGAGATCCTGGACGCGAAGAAGATGATCGAGCAGGCCGCGGGCGGCGCCGAGGTCATGTACTACCGGGCCCCCGGCGGCTCGTTCACCCCCGACAGCCGGCGGATCGCCGCCGCGAACGGCATGCGCCCGCTCGGCTGGAACGTCGACTCGAAGGACTTCGAGAAGCCCGGCACGGCGGCCATCGTCGAGACGGTGAAGAAGGAACTCGGGCTCGGCCCGACCGTCCTGTTCCACGACGGTGGCGGCGACCGGCAGCAGACCGTCGAGGCCCTCGGCCAGGTGCTCACCTGGTTGAAGAGCCAGGGTCGCGCCACCGGCTTCCCGGTCCGGACCACTCCGTGACCGTCGTCGTCCCAGCCGTCCCGGCCGTCTGGGCCGGCCGGGCTAGCGGATCCCGGAGGCCCGGGCCCGGAGTTCGCGCTTGAGGAGCTTGCCGCTCTGGTTGCGGGGCAGTTCGGTGACGAAGAGGACCTTCTTCGGCACCTTGAACGGTGCGAGCCGGCTCCTGACGTGGGCGATCAGTTCCGCCGCGGTGGGGGCGGGACTGCCGGGGCGGAGCACGACGAAGGCGGTGACCGCCTCGATCCACTTGTCGTCGGGGACGCCGATCACCGCGACCTCGGCCACGGCGGGGTGGCTGTAGACGGCCTCCTCGACCTCCCGGGAGGCGACCAGCACCCCGCCGGTGTTGATGACGTCCTTGATCCGGTCGACCACGGTCAGGTAGCCGGCCTCGTCGGCGACCACCAGGTCCCCGGAGTGGAACCAGCCGTCCTTGAAGGCCTCGGCGGTCTGCTCGGGCGAGTCCCAGTAGCCGAGGCACAACTGCGGTGAGCGGTAGACGACTTCGCCCGGGGTGCCGGGCGGCACCTCGGTGCCGGTCCGGTCCACGACGCGGGTCTCCACGAACAGCACCGGGCGTCCGCAGGAGGCCGGGCGGTCGAGGTGCTCCTCCGGCCGGAGCACCGTGGACAGCGGGCCGATCTCGGACTGGCCGAAGCAGTTGTAGAAGCCGACCTGCGGGTAGCGGGCACGGAGCCGGTCGAGCACCGCCACCGGCATGATCGAGGCGCCGTACTGGGCCTTGCGCAGGGAGGACAGGTCGTGCCGGTCGAGGTCCGGGTGGTTGGCCAGCGGAACCCACACGGTCGGTGCCAGGAACAGCGAGGCGATCCGGTCGGCCTCGATCCGGCGGAGCAGCTCGGGGATGTCGGGCGACTCCAGCAGCAGGACGGAGGCGCCGACGGCGAGGTACGGGAGCAGGAAGACGTGCAGGGCCGCCGAGTGGTAGAGCGGCATGCAGATCAGCGGCCGGTCGTCCTCGCGCAGGTCGAGGGCGTGGAGGGCGGACAGGTAGGCGTGCACCAGGGCGCGGTGGGGCATCATCGCGCCTTTGGGGCGGGAGGTGGTGCCGGAGGTGTAGAGCAGCTGGGCGAGCTCGGTGTCGGCCGGACCGGTGCCGAGTTCGGGCACGGGGCCGGCCGACGCGGCCTCCAGCAGGCCGGTTCCCAGTAGTCCGGTGCCCGAGGACCCGCTCCCCGGCAGCCCGGCCGGGTCCTCCCGCAGCGGTAGCACGTGTTCGACGGCCAGGCCGTCCCGGATCCGCTCGACCTCCGGCGCGAGCGCCGGGTCGCTGAGCACCGCGCGGGTGCCGGACTGGCCGAGCAGGTAGCGCAGTTCCTCGCCGGTGAGGGCGTGGTTGACCGGGACGTGCACCAGTCCGGCCCGGGCACAGGCGAGGAAGGCGATCGCGTAGGCGTCGGAGTTGCGCCCGTACGCGGCGACCCGGTCGCCGGGCCGCAGCCCGAGCCCGAGCAGGTGCCCGGCGGCACGGCTGACCGCCTCGTCGAGCTGCCGGTAGGTCCAGCTGCGGTCGGCGAACGTGAGGGCGACGCGGTCGGGGGCCCGGCGGGCGCTCCGGCGCAGCAGCCCGTCGACGGTGCCGGCTCGGGGGTCGTCGCTCATGGTCACGGTCACGGTCTCGCTTTCGTACGGCGGGGCGGCGGGGCGGTGCGGCGGAGGGGCGGTGGCGCGGCTGTACGGCTGGGAGGCCGGGCGGCTGCGCCCGGTCCGGACGACCGGAGCGGGCAGGAGCAGCCTGCCCGGTCCGGACCGCTCGCACCAGGGCCTGCGCCCGGCCGGTCCGTCCGCCCGGTCCGTCGGGTGCGTGCGGGCGTGTGCATCGGCCCCGGCCGGGTAGGTGCCCGGGTAACCATCGATTCCGGGGCCCGGCACCGTGCCGGGCCGAAGGGTGCTGCGAAGACGGTCACCGTTCGTATGCGACGGCCCGACCTCGGAGGAGAATCGACGCCACCGGGCGGGGAGTCCGACGAGGAGGCCGGCCATGAAGAGCCTTGAACGCCGCTACGCGGTGACCCTGCCCGGGTCGATCGGCGGGCACGCTCCGCCGCCAGTCGTCGTGGTCCGCGTCACCGAGGCCGTGGGCCCCGGCGGCGGACCGGTCTGGACGAACCGCGCCGGCGACCTCCGGGTGGAGATCATCGGCGAGGTCGCCACCGTCCTGTCCGCCCCGGACGGCATGGGGCGGCACCCCTGCCTGCACGCGGTGCCGCTGCCGGACCACCTCGCGCCGTAGCACGCATGCCTGCACACGCCCGGGGTGGCGGGAGGCTTCGCGGAAATGCCATTCCGCCGGAATTCAGGAACTGCGGAATTCGCTTCCGGCTTTGACGCTGCGAAGTCGCGCTGTTACGATCAAATGAGTCTTGATTGATCATTCGACAAAACCCCCCACCGCCGCGAATGCCGTCGCGAAGAACGACGGAAGGCCGCTGGGAGGAATCGAAGCCATGACATGACGACGCACCCCCTGGCCGTGCTGAGAATCGCGATCGGCCTTTCCCAGTCCGCGTACGCCCAGCTGATCGCCCGTACGCACGCGGAACTCGGCTACGGGCCGATGGCCGCGCGGCGCGAGAAGGTCTCCCGCTGGGAATCGGGCCGGATCGCTCCGGAACTCGGCGCCCAGCTCGCCATCGCCCGTATCCACCAGGTGGACCGGGAGATCGTGCTGCGCCTGGGCTGGCCGCAGTGGCTGTTCGTCGCCGGCGGCGACGGTGCACTGCTGCGGCAGCCGTGGAATCCGCAGGCCGCCGTCGACATCACCTGGGCCGCCGCGGGCGGGCCGGGGAATCCCGGCCCGGGCCCTGCACTGATCGCCACCGGTGCCACGCTCACCGCCCAGATCCGCGGCGCCGTGGCGGCACTCGCCGACGGCCCGTGCCCGCCCGTGCACGAAGGCCCCCGGATCGGCCCCGGAACGCTCGGCTGGGCCGAGACCCGCATCCGCACCCTGGAAGAACTGGAGGCCGGCAGCCCGATCCCGCAGGACGCGCTCCACGCCGCCGCCCGGGCCGAGTACCGGCTCGTCGGTGACCTCCTGGCGCGCCACCGGTACGACCGGACCACCGGCACCCGGCTGTTCCTGCTCGCGGCACGCAGCGCGGCCCTGTGCACCTGGACCAGCGGCGCCCTGGGGGAGGAGGGCCGCGCCGAGCGCTACGCCCTGGCCGCGATCCGGGCCGCGGCCGCCGCCGGGGCGCCCCGGCACACCGCCGCCTACCTCTCGCTGCTCTCGATCAGGCACCTGCGCCGCGGCGACCCCCGGGACGCCCTCGCCCTGCTCCGGGCCGCCCGGGCCGTCGACCCGCACCCCACCCCCAGGCTGGCCGTCATCCTGCACACCCGGCAGGCCCGCGCCCTGGCCCGGCTCGGCGAACCCGCCGCCGGCCTGCGTGCGCTGGAGCACGCCGAGAGCGCCCTGTCGGCGGCCGCGCCGGGCTGGGACGCACAGGCCGACCCCACCGGCAGCAACATCGACGAGGAGTACCTCGACCTCGCCCGCGGTCACACCTGGCTGCGTCTGGGGCAACCGGCCCGGGCCCTGGACAGTTACCGGAGCCTGCGCACCGGCGGCGCGCCGACGGCCCGGCCCCCCTCGCCGCACGCCGTGGCCCGGCTGCGCCCGCTGGTGGAGGCCCAGTTGGCGGTCGGGCAGGTCGACGAGGCGGCCGCCACCGTCCGCGGCGCCGTCGACCGGGCCGGGACCCTGCCGCCGGGGCTCGCCCACTGGTTCGGCAGCCGGCTCGCGCCGCACGCCGACCACCCCGGCGTGCGGGAGCTCCTCGACCACCTGGACGATCGGTCCGTGGCGCAGCGTCGGACCGGGTTCGAATCCGGGGGCGGCCGCGAACCCGGGGGCGGGTTCGGGCCCGGGCGCAGCTTCGAGCCCCGGTCCGACTGAAAGCGTCAATTCCCGTTCCGGCAATGCCGTCGGCAGTGCCTCGGGGAGTGCCTCTCCGTCTGGCGAATTCCGTATCGGTTTTTCTAGGATCCGGTACCGAAGCCGGTCCGGAGCCGGTCTCGGTTCCCCCACGATCTACAGAGACATCTCAAGACTGCATCCATGGCGCACCCACTCATCCTGTTGCGGTCCGCGAAGGGCCTTTCCCACCCCGAATACGCCCGTCTCGTCGCCCGGACCCATGTCGAGCTCGGCCTCGGGCAGATGGCGGCCCGTCGGGAGAAGGTCTCCCGGTGGGAATCGGGACGGACCGTCCCCGAGCACACCGCGCAACTGGCGATGGCGCACATCCACGGAGTCGCCGCCCGCGAGGTGCGCCGTCTCGGCTGGCCCCACTGGCTGCACCTGGTCATCGGCGACACCACCCTGCTGGAGCAGCCCTACACGGCCGCCGGCGCCGAACTCGCCCTGAACAGCGCGCTCCACCTGCCGAAGGCGCCACGCTCCCCGCGGCTCCTGCTGCGTGGGCCGGCGCTCACCGCCCAACTGCGGTCCGCGCTCACCCAGATCGCGGCGGACGGTGGGGGAATCCGCGCCGGCCGGGACGCCTGCCCCGGCCGGGGTGACGTGCCGGGCCGGTCCCAGGCCCTCGCCGAGCAGCTGCACTGGATCGAGGCCCGCACCGGCGCGCTCGAACGGCACGAGGACGGCTCGCTGATACCCGCCGAGGCCCTCTACCGGGCGGCGCACGCCGAACACCGGCTGGTCGTCGGCCTGTTCAACGGCCGTGACCGCGACGCCCCGGCCGCCCGCCCGCTCTTCCGGCTCGCTGCCCGCACGGCGCTGCTCTGCACCTGGTTGAGCAGCGCCGTCGGCGAGGAGACCCGGGCGGAGCGCCACAACCTCACCGCGATCCGGGCCGCCGCCGCTGCTGCCGCGCCCGGGACGGCCTCGGCGGCCATGGCCCACCTCGCCCGTCGCCACCTCACCGCCGGCTCCCCGGCCGATGCGCTGGCGCTCGTCCGGGCAGCCGCCGCCGTCCGCGCAGGGCAGCCCGGTCAGTCCGGACAGTCCGGACAGCGCGGGTCCTCGTACGGTCCGGAAAGCATCCTGCACTGCGCGGAGGCCCTCGCCCTGGCCCGGCTGGGGAACGCCACCGGCGCCGCGAGGGCGCTGGACCGGGCCGCCGCGAGCGCCGCCTCGGGGGGTGCCGGTCCAGTGGCCGGTACGGGGGTGGGTGCCGGGGTCGGTCCCGGGGTCGTCGAGCGGTGCGTCACCGTCAGCCGGGCCCAGGCCGCGCTGTTCCTCGGGGATCCGCAGGGCGCGAAGCCGTACTTCGAGCTTTTCGCCGACTCCCTGCTGGCACCGCAGAGCGCCGTCCCGTCGCCCCAGACGGGTGTCTGGCTCCTCTACGCGGCCGACGCGCACCTCGCGCTCGGTGAGCTCGACCGTGTCGCCGACACCGTCCACCGCGCCGTCGACGTCACCGGGAGGCTCCCGCCCGGACTCGACCTCCAGTACCGCGCGCGGCTGGCCCGGCACGAGAACGAGCCGGCCGTCCGGCAGGTCCTGGAGCGCCTGGACGAGGGCTCCCGCTCCAACCGGCCGATCCCGTAACGGCGATGACGCGATGACCCCTTCGGAGGCGACATGGTCCACGTCCACCCCCTCACCCGGCTGCGCGAGGGCATGGGCCTGTCCCAGTCCGAGTACGCCAAGCTCATCGCGCGCACCCACACCGCGCTCGCGCTCGGGAACACGGCGGCCCGCCGGGAGAGGGTCTCCCGCTGGGAGGCCGCCCGCTCCGTCCCCGAGCACACCGCCCAGCTCGCCATGGCGCACATCCACGGGATCCCCGCCCGCGAGGTCCGCCAACTCGGCTGGCCGCACTGGCTCCACCTGGCCACCGGGGACGCCACCCTGCTCGACCAGCCCTACACGGACCACGGTGCGGTCCTCGCCCTGCGCGCCGTCGTGGACCTCTCCGGGGCTCGGCATTCACCTGAACTCACCCTGAGGGGGCGTGAGTTGGCATCCCACCTGGGTGCTGCCCTGACACAGCTCGCCGACCCGGGCCGGACCGGCTGGACCCGCCGGACCACCCGCTCGGCCGCCGGGTGCGTTCCCGGCCTGGTCGGGAACCGCCTGCGCTGGAGCGAGGCCCGCACCACTGCTCTCGAACAGCAGGAGGCCGGCACCTTGATGCCCGCCGCGGCCCTGTACGGCGTGGCGTACGCCGAACACCGGCTCGTCGTCGGCAACCTGCTCAGCGGTGCCCGCACCGGCACCGAAACCGGCGCCGGGACCAGCGGCGGCGTCGAAAGTCCGGGACCACGGCGGCTGTTCCCGCTCGCGGCCCGCACCGCCCTGCTCTGCACCTGGCTCAGCAGCGCCCTCGGCGAGGAGACCGGAGCCGAGCGGCACAACCTCGCCGCACTCCGTGCCGCCGTCGCCACCGGTGACCGGGCCGCAGCGGGCGTCGTGATGGCGCAACTGGCCACCCGGCACCTCATCGTGGGTGACGCGGCCGACGCGCGGATGATCGTGCGGGCCGCCAGGGCCGCCGATCCTGAGCCGGCCCCCGCCGTGGCTGTCGTGCTGCACACCAGGGAGGCGCTGGCCCTCGCCCGCCTCGGCCGGTCCGGTGACACGGCGCGGGCGCTCGACCTCGCCGCCGACACCCTCGCCGCCGACACCCCGGTCGCCTCCGACCACAAGCACCGGCACCGGCCCGGGTTCCCGTTCACCGTCGACGACCGCTTCCTGACCTCCGTACGGGCCGACGCCTGGCTCCACGCGGCCGATCCACGACGGGCCGAACCCCACGCCGCCGCGCTGCTCGACTGGCTGGACGGCCCCGAGCCGGTGCTCGCCCCGCCGCTGACCGGCCGGATGCTGCTGTCCGTCGTCGACACCTACCTCGCCCTCGGCGAGGCGGCGCAGGCCGTCCGCGCCACGTCCTGCGCCATCGGCGTCTCCGGCACCCTTCCGCAGGGCCTGGCCCGGCAGTACCACCGTCGGCTCGCGGCGCACCAGCACGAACCGCTGATCCGGGAGGCGCTGGAACAGCTCGCCCACGGCGAGCTCTGACCCGGGCCCGGCGCCGGTCGGCAGGGGTCGGGCGGGTTCGGGCGGGAGGGTGCCGAACCCGCCCGAACCCGCCCGCCCGGTCGTCGGTCAGCCGCCGTTCAGCTGTTGGCGCCCCGAGCGGCCACCGTCCAGCGGTCGACGACCTCCCCGGCCCGGACCACCTCCAGGGTGTCGGCCAGGTTCACCGGCGTGCAGACGTGGACCGGGACGACGGCGACCCGGGAGCCCAGGCGGGGAGTGGGCCCGCCCTCGGGCAGCACGACGGTGGCGTGGTGCTCGGACAGGGAGGCCACCACCGCATCCGGGTGGTCCGGGAGGTAGCCGTGACCGCGGACCCAGGGCGAGGCGTCGGAGCCCAGCACCTTGCTGCCCGCGTCGAGTACGAAACGACCGGGGCCCGGGCTGCTCACCACGGTCGCGAGTGCGTAGAGCCCGAGGTCGTCCGCGGTGCAGCTGCCGATGGCCAGCTGGGTCGCGTCGTTGAAGACGTACACCCCCGGGCGCAGTTCGTTCACCGCGCCGGACCGCCACTGCCCGGCCGTCGGCGTCGACCCGCCGCTCACCACCGGCACCGCGATGCCCACGGCCCGCAGCGCCTCCGCGGCCTCGCCGAGTGCCCGTTCCTCGTCGCGGGCCGCGTGCTCGCGGGCGCGGGGGTCGTGGCCGTAGCCCTGGCCGGGGAAGGTGAAGACGCCCGCCACCTCCAGCCCGGCGTCGACGGCGGCGAGGCCGATCTCGGTCGCGTCGGCCGGAACGACTCCGGTCCGGTGGTGGCCGGAGTCGATCTCGATCATCACCTGCACCGGGGCCGCCGCTCCCCGCAGCGCCCGCCCCAGCCGCCGGACACCCTCCACGGAGTCCGCCCCCACCCGCAGGGCGACCGAGTCCGCGAGGGCGCGCAGCCGACGGGCCTTGGCGTCGTCGACCCACAGGGGGTAGGCGATGAAGAGGTCGGACACGCCGTTCGCGGCGAAGACCTCCGCCTCGCCGACGGTGGCCACGCTCAGGCCCACCGCACCGGCGTCGAGCTGGCGCCGCGCGATCTCCGGGCACTTGTGGGTCTTGGCGTGCGGGCGCACCGCGAAGCCGCCGTCGAGGGCCGCCGCGCTCATCCGGGCGATGTTGCGCTCCATGACATCGGCGTCGACGACCAGCGCGGGGGTCGCCGGCTCCTCGGGGAGATGTGTGCTCATGCCCCATGATCACGCGTCCGGCCGACCTCCGGTTCCCGCCGCGCCCCCCGCTACGTCGTCGTGCCGGCCCGTGCGGCCCGTCAGGCCTCCGCCGGACCGGGCCCGTCCGTCTCGGCAGCGCGAGGCGCGCCCGGCGGGATCGGCCCCAGGTAGGTGCCGCCGGAGGCGTCGACGGTCTGGCCGGTCACCCAGCGGCCGTGCGGGCCCGCCAGGAAGCCGACCACGTCCGCGACGTCCTCGGGCGTGCCGATCCGGCCCAGGGCGGTGATCGACTCCAGCCCGGCCATCGCCTCGTGGGCGCTGGTCCACGCGGAGGTCATGTCGGTGAGGATCACGCCCGGGTTGACGGTGTTGACGGTGATCCCGCGCCGGCCGAGGTCGTTGGCGAGCGGCGCGGCGAGCGCCTCCAGGGCCGTCTTGCTGACCGTGTAGCCGATCTGGAGCGGCGAGGGATCCGGGCGGCCGCCGAGGCCACGTTCACGATCCGGCCGCCGTCCCGCAGCAGCGGCAGGGTCCGCTGGATCACGAAGAGCGGCGCGCGGACGTTGACCGCCATCACCCGGTCGAAGTCCTCCTCGGTGATCTCACCGATCGAACCGGCCAGGTGCACGCCCGCGTTGTTGACCAGGATGTCCAGGCCGTCCTCACCGCGCTCCGCCAACCCGGCGGTGAGGCCCTCGAACAGCCGGTCCGGCCCGTCGCCCCGGTCGAACCGGGCCGGTACCGCGAACGCCCGGCCGCCCGCCCCCTCGATCAGCTTCACGGTCTCCGCGGCGGCCTCCTCGTTGCCGCCGTAGTGCACCGCGACCAGCGCCCCGTCCTCGGCCAGCCGCCGTGCGACCGCCCGCCCGATCCCCCGGGACCCACCCGTCACCAGCGCCGTCCTGCCGTCCAGCTCGCCCATGCCCGCCGTCCCTCCCACGCCCTCCCGGCCGCCTCCGGGGCCGGGCCGGGTCGTCCCGCCCCGAAGCCGGACGACCCCTGATACCTGCCCGCCCCCGCAGGCCTGATGCGCGGGCTCAGGCGCCGGTCCGTCGGGTGGCCCGGTGGGTGGCGACGCGGACGCGGGTGGCGCAGCGGGGGGTGCAGTAGCGCTGGGGGGTGCGGCGGCCGGTGTCGATGTAGTGGCGGCCGCAGCCGGGGGCGGCGCAGCGGCCCCAGGCGCAGGTGCCGCGTTCGCTGAGCCACAGGCCGAGGGCGAGGGCGGCGGTGGAGAGCAGCCAGTGGGTGAGGCCGGCGTCGGCGGGGGCCCGGGTGTGCAGGGACCAGGGGCGGCCGGGGAGCCGGACGAGGTGCGGGCGGGGCGGGTAGCGGTCGAGGAGGGCGTTGATCGCCTCGGCGGCGTGGTCGGGGTCGTCGGTGTCGAGGACGGCGATCACGGGGGCGGTGGCCTCGCACAGTTCCCGGGCGTCGGCCTCGGTGAGGTGGAACGGCGGACCGCCGTGGCGGTCCAGGAGGGCCTGGAGTTCGGCGGTGCCCGTGTCGGGGTTCGCGCGGACGGTGTTGGCGAGGTCGGCGAGGAAGTGGAGGCCGCGGGGGTTGTCCTCGGGTCCTCGGGAGGGGCCGGGGGCTTCGGGTGTCGGGTCGGGGGTCCGGGGCATGGGGTCGGGGTGTCCTCGTCTCCTGGGTGCTCTCTGCCGCCACCATGGTAACGTCAAAAATCTCGAATAGCCGTTACGAAGGAGTGGCATGCGATTCCCGGCAACGACCTCCGTGCTCATCGTCGGCGCGGGCCCCGTCGGCCTGACGCTGTCCCTCCTGCTGTCCGGCCACGGCGTGGACCACCTGCTCGTCGAGGCGCACCCCGACACCTCCCGGCACCCCAAGGCCCGTGGCGTGTCGGCGCGTTCGATGGAGGTGTTCCGGCGCTGCGGCCTGGAGCCGGAGATCCGGCGGGCCGGCCTCCCGCCCTCCCAGGTGTACTTCTACCGCGGCCGCACCCTGGTCGACCCGGACTTCGTGCGCACCGGGGTCGCCGTGCCGGACGGCCCCGAGCGGACCCCGTCCCCCGGGCTGATCTGCTCCCAGGACGCCCTGGAGGCCGTCCTCGCCCGGAGCGCCCGGGAACTCGCCCCGCAGGCCGTCCGGTTCGCGACCCGGCTCGTGGCGTACACGGAGGACGCCGACGGCGTGGAAGCCGTCCTGGAGGATCGCGGCAGCGGTGAGCGGCACACCGTCCGCGCCGACCGGCTGATCGGCTGCGACGGCGCGTCGAGCACCGTCCGCGCGGCCGCCGGGATCGCCATGGCCGGGCCGACCGGCCTCGGCCACTTCCTCGGCGTCCGCTTCGAGGCGCCCCTCGGCGAGGTCGTCGCCGACCGGGCCAGCGCCTCCTACTTCCTCACCGAGCCCGGCCGGGGCGGCTTCCTCGCCGTCGACAACGACCGGCGCTGGATCTACCAGCACCCGTACGACCCCGGCCGCGACGACACCACCGCCCTGCGGGCCGACCACCCGCGGCTGGCCCGGCTGATCCGCGAAGCGGCCGGGCTGCCGGGCCTGGCCGTGACCGTCCTGGACACCACCACCTGGCGGATGGACGCCCAACTCGCCGACAGCTACCGGAAGTCCAGGGTGCTCCTGGCCGGCGACGCGGCCCACGTGACGCCGCCGACCGGCGGGCACGGCATGAACACCGGCATCGGCGACGCCGACAACCTGGCCTGGAAGCTGGCCGCCGTCACGGCCGGCACGGCCGGCGACGCGCTGCTCGACAGCTACGAGGCCGAACGCCGCCCCGTGGCCCGCCAGGTCATCGACATCTCCCTCGCCAACTCCCGTGCCCGCACCAGCTACCGGATGGACGACGAACTGCTGCTCACCGCGGCCTACACCTCCACCGCCGTCCTCCCCGCCACCCCGGCGCCGCGCCCACCCCTCGACCCGGACGGCGCCCACCCCGACCCCGCCCCCGGCACCCGCCTCCCGCACCTGCCGCTCCCCACCGGCTCCACCCTCGACCTGGTCGGCCCGGGCTTCGCCCTCCTCACCGCCGACGCCGCCTGGCAGCGCCACGCCGACACCGCCACGGCCGCCGGCCTCCCCGTCACCCTCCACCTCCTCCCCGCCGACCTGACGCGGCCGCTCACCCTCCCACCCACCGGCGCCACCCTGGTCCGCCCCGACGGCCACATCGCCTGGCAGGCCCCGCACCCGGCCGCCGAAGCGACCCAACTCCTCGACGTACTACGGCAGATCCTCGCCCGCCCCTGAGTCGCCCGCCCCTGGGTCGCCTGCCCCTGAGTCGTGCGGCCCTGTTGTCGCGTGAGCCGAGACGGCCCGGTCGGACCGGAGAGCGTCCGCCCGTTCCACGAGGTGGTCGAGAACCGCGAGGGTGAGGTCCGCGAGGTCGGTCCGCGTGAGCGAGCCGACGTCGAGCCGGAACTGGGTCGCCAGGCGCCGCTGCCGGTCGTGGAAGAAGACCGGATGCAGCCGGGGTGTGCTCGCGCCGCTGGCGAGCCGGTCGCGCCAGCCGGCCAGGACCTCGGGATCGGCGGGGCCGTTCAGGCCGTCGTGCTTGTCGGCGCGGAGCGCCGCGGCCAGTTCCGGACGGCCCCGCCGGCGAAGGCCCTCCTGGATCGAGGACAGTGCCATCGCCGGTTGCAGCTCCACGGCCAGGTCGTGGGCTTCGAGCACGGCTTCCACCGTCGGCCTGGCACCGGTGAGGACGTCGACGCACGGCCGGAACAGCCAGGGCTGGCTGGGCATCCCACGGCCGGGGCAGCGCAGGTCCACGGCGATCCAGGCGTGGTCGGAGCCGGAGGGGTGGTGTCGCCAGGCCATCACCATCGGGTTGCCGCCGCTGGTGCTCATGGCCCTCGCTTCGGCTGAGCCCGGATGGTCGCGGCGCAGCGCGTCGTCGAGGGCGAGGGCCGTACGACGGCTCACCACGTCCGGCACGTACCAGCCGGAGGAACTCCCGATCGCACCGTCGGCCTCCGTTTCCCAGCTGTGCAGGACGTCGGTGGTCCCGTGCGCGAGCCACGCGGCGTGCGGATCCGCGGCCGAGTGCCACGCCTGGAAGAGCGTGACGAGGCGCAGCGATCGCCACGGCTCGGTGGGCCGGGCGGCGTCGAAGGTGCAGTAGAACAGGGCCGGTACGGGGTCGAGGGTTTCGGCCCAGGCCCGGTAGCGGTTCAACTGATCGCCGTGCTCGTCGGAGGCGCCCTTCATCTCCAGCACGGCCACGGGACGGTCGTCCGACCGCCGGTACACCACGAGGTCCAGGCGGCCGGCAGGCTGTTTGACCTCGCGTCGACACCGGTACGGGCCGGGGGCGAGGCCGAGCAGGTCGATCAGGGGCTGGGGATCGCGCTCGAACAGGAAGGCCAGCAGGTCGCTCAAGCTGTTCTCGTTGGCGACCAGTCGTTCGAGGGCAGGGCTGGGTTCCGGCATCCGGAGATCATCCTCCACCGGCGGCGGCGTTGCGGGGCTGTTGCAGGGGGAGTGACGGCGGTCACGGTGGGGTGGGGTGGTTCGTGATCGGATGGTCGGATGGGTGAGTTCGGGACGGGTGGGGTGGTGCCGGTGAGGCGCGGGGTCGGTGCGGTGGGTGCGGTGGCGGCGGCGGTGGTGCTGCTCGCGGGGTGCGGGAGCCAGGTGGCCGGGGCGGGCGGGGAGGGCGGGGGGCCTTCGGTCGCCGGCTCCGGCAGTGCGGGGCCGTGCGGGGTGGCGTCGGCCTCGCCGGGGCCGGTGGCGAAGGACGGGGTGCGGATCACGGCGGCGAGTGCGGCCTGTGCGGAGTACGAGGTGACCAACCCGGGCGCGGAGGCGGCCGATGTGACGGTGGTGTTCGGCCGGTCGGGGGCGGCCGGGGGTGTGCTGGGCAACGAGACGAGGACGGTCAGGGATCTCGCACCGGGGGCGACCGGGAAGGGGCGGGTGGAACTGGACGGGAAGGGCTCGGTGCTGACGGTCGTCAAGGTGCGGAGCGTGCCGAGCGCCGAGGCCTCGCGCCCGGACGGGCCGTGCCCGGCCTCCGGGGTGCGGGTGAGCGCGGACGACGGGGATGCGGCGATGGGGTTGCGGGTGGTGGCGCTGCACCTGCGCAACTGCGGGACGGCCACGGTGAACCTCAACGGCTACCCGGACCTCCAACTCCTCGACGTGGGGCACCGGCCGGTCGACGGCGTGCGGCTCCTGCACGGGGGTGCGCAGATCGCGAGCGGCACCGGGGCGGACGACCCGCCGCGGCCGCTCGCGTTGAAGCCGGGCGAGGGGGCACGGTCCACGCTGGCGTGGCGCAACACCACCGAGGCGGGCGCGGGCGACGCGGTGAACGCCCCGTACGTGCGGGTCCGGGTGATGCCGGGCGCCGCGCCGGTGACGGTCGTGCCGGAGCTGGACCTGGGCACCACCGGGCGGCTGGGTGTCGGCGCCTGGGTGCGGGAGGACGGGCAGCCGCCGGCGACCAGGCCGCCGGCGGGGTGATCAGGGCTCGGCGGTCATGACTCGGCGGTCATGACTCGGCCGTCATGACTCCGGGGACGATTTCAGGTAGGTGAACTCGTTGGCCGGCCCGGCCGGGGACGAGTAGCCGTTGGACACCACGGTCACGTTGACGGTGCTGGGCCTGCCGAAGCCGGTGCTCGGGGCGGGCGCGTCGACGACGATCTCGTAGGGCGGCTGGACCTGCGGCGACGCCGCGGGGTTGGTACCGAAGAACACCTGGGCGTCGGCGCCGAAGTTGACGCCGGTGACGGTCACCGAGGTGCCCTCGGGGCCGGTGGCCGGGAAGAGGCCGGTGGTGATCACCGGTGGGGGGCCGCCGTAGGCGAACCGGCCGAAGGGGACGGCCGCCGAGGTGCCCAGCTCGGTGGTGACCCGGACGTCGACCACGCCGACTCCGGGAGGCGCGTGGAGGCTGATCGCGAGGCCGTCGCCGCTGACCGCGAGGTCCTGGCCGGGGACGGGGCCGAAGTCGACGGCCGCGCCCGGGCCGAAGCCGCTGCCGGCGACGGCCAGTGCGGTGCCGCCCTCCCCGGAGTTCGTGGAGAGGGCCCGCACCACCGGGCCGGCCAGGACGTCGGGGGCGCCGAGCAGGCCCAGGTAGGTGGAGTTGGCGTGCTGGAAGGCGACCTGGCCCAGGAAGTCCGCGAGTGAGCTCTTGACGAAGTCCGGGTCGTGGGTCCGGCCGTAGTCGATGGCCAGGGGCACGGCCTGGCCGGGCTGGGCGTATGGGTGGGGACCGGGCAGACCGGCGATCACCGAGATGACGGCGTCCACCTCGTCGTTCGCCGCCGGTCCGGGGGGAGTCGGGTACCAGCCCTCGGCGTCGTCGAGCGAGGTCCAGGCGAGCGGCACGACGTCGTAGGGGTTGTAGTAGCGCGCGTTGACGATCCACGGCAGGGAGTCGACGTAGTCGGCGAAGTCCGGGCCGCCGGCGGTGGGGGCGGCGAAGGTGCAGAGGCCGAACTGCGGGGTGGCGCCGGGCCAGGACCGTGCCTGGAGGTAGGGCGCGACCATGGTGGCGATGCAGCCGCCGAGGCTGTGGCCGATCACGTACACCGTGGGGGTCTGCGCGGCCCCGGCGAGGGCTTCGGTGAGCGCCTGCACCAGGGTCACGCCCCCGCTGCTCATGGACACGACCTGGGTGAAGGCCGCCATCGCGCCCTGGGACACGGACACCGGGGCGGACGGTGCGCCGACGGCGGTGAACGGCACCACCGTGCCGACGTCGAGGTCCTCCAGCAGGTCGGTCACGTTGCCGACCGTGCCGCGGAGGACCACGGCGAAGCTGCTGGAGGAGGGGTCGGCCGCCAGGTACGCCAGGTTGGCGTTGTCGGGGGCCAGCGCCAGCCACCGGAGGCTCCAGTCGGCGCCGGTGGCGAGGTCGGTGTCGGCCAACTGCCGGGTGATGCCCAGGAACACCCGGTTCAACTGCTCCGGCACCGTCTCCCCGGACGGGCGCGGGGTGGCGGCGGTCGCCGCGATCGCGGCGAGGGTCATCGCCACTTGGGGTGTCATCGGTGCGGTCTGCTCCGCCGCCATGCCGGCTCCTCGGGATCGCCTGGTGGGACAGGGAGGATCGTGTCCGATCGGCTTCCCGCCGCGCCCGTCCGACGCGGTGCCGGATCCCCGCGTCACGCCACCAGGCGTACACCGGCCCCGGGTGCGAAGCCGGTGCGCGCGCCCGTCCGGTCGGGGTCAGGGCGCGAGGTCGATGATCACCTTGCCGGGGTGGTCCTCCCGTTCGGCGGCGATGTCGGTCACCCGGCGCGGGAAGTCGTCCAGGCCGATCCGCAGGGAGGTCAGCTTCTCCAGGGGGAAGGCGAGCGGGTGTTCGGCGCGCAGCCGGAAGCCCTCCTCGTAGTCCTCGCGGTGGCAGCCGTAGGCGCCGGCGAGGTGCAGCCGCTTGCCGTGGTGCTCGACCGGCTCGATGAGCTCCGCGCGGCGGATGGTGTCGACGTCGGCCCGGCCGGGCGGGTAGGTGTCGCCCCGGCGGGTGCCGCCGTAGACGAAGAGGACGGCGCCGTCGGCGGCCAAGTCGCTGGCGGTGTCCAGGAGTTCGGTGGTCGATACGGTGGTCGCCACGATCACCACGTGGTACCGGTCCTGGTGCTGCGGCGCCTTGGCGTCGGTCAGCGGGTGGATCTCCTCGGCGGCGAGCAGGCCCTGCTGCCGGGCGAAGGCGCGCCGGGCCTCGCCGCGGTTGAAGACGGTGGGCGAGGCGCCCAGGTGGCGGGCGTACAGGGCGAAGGTGAGGCCGGCGCAGCCGGCGCCGAGGACGGCGACGCGCCGGCCCCGGAGGTCGGTGAGAGCGGTGAGTTCGAGCAGTCTGCGGAGCGCGTGCACGATGCAGGCGAAGGGCTCGGGCATCCAGACGGCGTCCCGGATGCCGGTCTCGGGGACGCGCACCACGGCCTGGTCCAGCTGCGCCTCCGTGCCGTGGACGAAGACGTACTCGGCGAAGCCGGTGGTGCGGGTGGGGGTGATGTTGGGGTTGAGGGTGACGAGTTCGCCCTCCCGGAAGCCGGTCCGGGCGCCGGCGAAGGCGACGGTGCCGACGAGTTCGTGGCCGAAGAGCGGGCCGCGGTCCTCGGGGACGTCGCGCGAGCCGACGACCTCCTTGGCGTCGGCGCGGCAGATGCCCAGGTGGTGGGGCTTGATGAGGACGGTGTCGGCGCGGAGCGCGTCGTGGGGGAAGGGGCGGGTGCCGAGGCTCACCACGCCGTCCCGCAGGGTGGTGGTGGCGTACTCGGCCGGGAGGTTCGGCGCTTGGGGCACGGGGGCTCCTCAGGGGCGGGAGGCGGACGGCTCGTGGGGGACGGACGGCTGGTGGGGGGCGGACGGCTGGTGGGTGCGGGCGAGGTCGCGGGCGCGTTCGAGGTCGAGGGCGAGGCGGACGGGGTCGCCGTCGCGGTGGTCGTTCTCCAGGACCAGCGCCTCGGGCCGGAACCCGTGCGCGGCGAGGGCGGCGAGGGACTCCCGGACCGGGCCGTCCCCGTCGCCGAGGAGGTCCCGCGCCACCACGCCGCCGGTGCCGTCCTTGAGGTGGACGTGGGGCGCGAGCCAGGGGTGGACGGCCTCGACCAGGGCCACCGCGTCGACCCCGGCGACCCGCGGGTTGTAGGTGTCCAGCAGCAGCCGGAAGCCGTCCGCCGCGACCTGGTCGACCAGGCGGCGGGCGCGCGCCGGGTCGAGGTCGTTCTCGTTGGCCAGCAGCAGCCCGCGGGCCCGGGCCTCCGCCGCCGCCCAGGCCAGTACGGCGGCCGTGCGGTCCAGTTCCGCGCGGTCGGTGACGGCGCTGCGGCGGAAGCTGGGGACGAAGGCCAGCGGGGCGCCGAGGGCGTGGGCGGCGTCCAGCACCCGGATCAGGACGCGTCGGACGCGCAGCGCGTCCCGGCCGCCCGGCGGGGCGTGCAGGCCGATGTCGTTGAGGGTGTTGCCCGCGACGGCGAGCGGTCGGACCCGGAGCCGGGCGCAGTGCTCCAGGATCCGCTCGACGGTGCCCGGCGCGTCGAGCCACGGCCCGCGGCCGGGGCCGCCGAGGTCGAGCTGGAGGCCGTCGGCGCCGGCCCGGTGGGTGAGCCGGACCGCGTCGAGGTGGTCGCCGGGCAGGCGCCAGCCGGCCAGCCCGAGGAGCGGGGCGGCGGTCACGAGGCGGCGCCGGCGGCGGCCCTCGCGGTGGCGGTGGCGGTGGCCGGGACGGGGCGGCTCTGGGAGAGCGGCAGCCCCTCGCCGACCGGGCGCCAGCCGCCCTCGGGGTCCACCACCAGGTGGGCGCCGTGCAGTCCGGCGCCGGCCGTCGCCGCGAGCTCGCGGGCCAGCGGGGCGAAGCTCGCCGGGCGCATGTACGCGGTGTAGTCGAAGCCGTCGGGGCGCCGGCGCCGGATCCCGGGGGTGTCGACCATGCCGGCGGGCAGGGCCTGGACGATCCGCAGCGCCTCGGTGCCCGGCGGTTCGGCGGCCTCCTCCTGGGCGACGGAGTCGAGCAGGGCGGCGGCGCCCGCCTTGGTGGCGGCGTAGCCGGAGCGGCCCGGCCCGGCGTTGTAGACGACCTCGGAGGAGATGCCGAGGAACACCCCGGGGCGGTCGGGGCGGCGCAGGGCCGGGACGGTCCAGGAGAGGGTGAGCCAGAGGCCGTGCAGGTTGACGTCGAGTTGGCGGCGCCACTCGGCCTCGGTGCACTCGCGGAAGAGGGTCCGCCGGTCGCCGTAGTGGACGGCCGAGTAGCAGACGGCGTGCAGCGGTTCGGCGCCGGCCAGGGACAGGTTCTCGGCGACCCGGTCGGTGTCGGTCAGGTCGGTGGCCGCCCAGCGCAGCCGCTCGGCCCCGGGGCCGGCCGGGCGCGAGCGGCTGAGCACGGTGACGTCCAGCCCGGCATCGGCCCAGGCGTCCGCGACGCCACGGCCGATGCCGGTGGACCCGCCGACGACCAGGGCGCGGCGGCGGGTGCGGTCGGGCGCGGTCACTGGGCCTCCAGGGGTGTGGGCGGCGCCGGGGCGAAGCGCACCGCGAGTTTGACGAGCCGGCTCCCGGCGACGCTGCGTCCGCCGCCGGCCGAGAGCCCGGTCATGATCCGGGCGGCCTCCGGCGGCCCGACGACGTGCGTCACCAGGTCGCGGTAGGCCTCCGGGTGGTGGCACAGCTCGGCGGCGGCCTCGGCGAGGTGGTCGTTGCCCACGCCGCGGTGGCCGGTCAGCCGGACGCGTCGGCCGTCGGCGGTGCGGGTGGTGGTGAAGGCGTACGGGACGGGGTGCCCGGCGCAGTTGGCGGCCCGGACGGCGGCCAGGTCGACGCCGGGCAGTTCGGTGACGGCGGCGCCGGGCGGGAGGCCGCCGAACAGGTCGACGGTCAGGTCGCCGGTCGCGTCGTCGTCGAGGTGGTCCGAGAGTCCGGGGCCGCCGAGCCGCAGGGCGGCGGCGAGCGCGGCGAGGGTCCCGTCGCGCGGGGTCGCGAGCAGGGCCGCGACCGGCCCGGAGCCCACCGGGGGCACCGGGTTGAGCGTCAACTCCGCTCCGGGGAAGGCCCGTTCAGCGCTCCAGGCCAGCCCGTCCGGGGTGTGGTGGACGAGCAGGACGCGGACGTCGGCGCCGAGCCGGCGGCGGGCGGCCCGGACGGCGAGCTGCCCGATCGTCCCGTCGCCGTACACCACCAGGGTCCGGGGACGGCCGGCGGCCAGCAGGCCGAGGGCGTACCGGACGGCGGCCAACGGCTCGATCAGGGCGCCGAGCACCGGGTCGGGCTCCTGCGCCAGCGGCACCACCAGGCCGTCCCGGACGGCCGTCGCCGGGATCAGGGTGCGTTCCTGGAGCAGGCCGTCGACGTTGTGCCCGAGCAGGAAGGACGGGTCCGTCCGGTGGGTCGGGTTGACCACCACCGGGGTGCCCGGGCGGCGCAGGGCGGCGGGGACGCCCGGGCCGGCGGCGACCACCCGGGCGATGCCCTCGTGGCCGATCACCGGCGCCGGGTCGTCGCGCAGCCCGCGCAGCATCTGGATGTCCGTCCCGCACAGCCCGGCGACCTGGGTGGCGACGAGGAGTTCGCCCGGGGCGGGGGCCTGGGTGGGACGCAGCCGCAGCCGTACGCCGCCGGGCTCGCGGACCAGCGCGCGGTGGCTGGGGACGCGCTCGGCCGTCGTCATGTCGACACTCCGGCTCCGGCCGCGATCCCGGCCCCGGCGAGGCTGTCGGCCTCGCCGGGGGCGGTGACGGTGATCCGCCGGTGCAGCCAGTCGGGGGTGCGGTCGCTGGTCAGGTAGAGGCCCTCGCGGGTGAGGTGGCCCAGCAGGGCGCGCCGGTAGTGGTGGCCGAGGCCGTGGACGACGCCGCCGGTCAGCACCACCTCGTCCAGCTCGGGGTCGAGGCAGAGCGCGGTGCGCAGGACGGCCGCGACGGGGGCGGTCGCGGCGTCGAGCAGGTCGGCGGCGAGCGTGTCCGGCCCGGGGCGTCCGTCCTGCCCGTCCCTCCCGTCCTGGGCACGCTGCGCGCCGGTCCCGTCCTGCTCGTCCTGCTCGTCCAGGGCCCGGCGCAGTGCCGTCTCGAAGGCGGTGCCGCCGGCGGTGAGCCGGCCGAGCCGGGAGGCCGCCCAACGGGCGGGCTCCCGGTGGGCGAGGGTGTCGGCCAGCCGGGCGATGCCGGGGCCGGAGGCGTAGGCGGCGAGGTGGCCGGGCCGGCCGCAGTCGCAGGTCAACTCGACTGTGCTGCGCAGGAGTTCGGCGTGCACCGGTAGGTGGCCGATCTCGCCCTGCAGTCCGCTGTCGTCGACCGGGATCCGGCGCTGCCGCTGGTCGAGCACCCGGCAGGCGATGCCGGAACTGATGGTCGCCAGCAGGACCTTGCGGTGGCCACTGCGCTCGGCGGCCGCGGCGGCGTGCAGCAGCGCGGCGGTGACGTCGTTGACGATGTGCCACCGGACGTCCGGGCGCCGGGCGGTCAGCGCGGCCCGCAGGTCGTACGGCTCGCTGTGCTCGCCCCACAGCGGGGCGGAGGCGTAGACGAGCCCGGAGCGGTGGTCGAGGGCCGCGCCGAAGGAGATGCCGACGACGGGGGCCGGGGTGTGCGGCACGCCGGCGCACAGCTGGCGGACCATCATGTCCTGGAGCTCGGCGACGGTGGCCGAGGGGAAGCGCTTGAAGCTGGGGGAGGGGTGCGTGGTGCGGGTCCCCAGCCCGCCCCGGCGCTGCCAGACGGCCCGGCGGATGTGGGTGCCGCCGACGTCGAAGACGGTGATGTCCGCAGGCGCCTGGCCGCCCGGCGAGGCGTCCGGCAGAGTGTCCCGGCCGCCGCCCGGCGAGGTGTCCGGAGAGGCGTCCGGCGAGGCCTGGGGCACGGTGCCCGCGCTCATACCGCCGCGCCGACGAGCTCGGCCCGCGCATCCGTCGTCCAGGCGCCGATGAACTCCAGGGCCCGGCCGAGCTCCGCCGGGGTGAGGTCGTTGGCGAAGACGACGGAGCCGATGCCCCGGGTGAGCGGGACGCGCTGGAGGCCGTCCCGGTGCTTGACCGCGTCGGCGAGCGCCTCCTCCAGCAGCTCCTGGGTGAAGATCGGGTGGGCGACGGGGAGTCGGAAGCCCTGGAGGAGTCTCAGCGCCCGGTCGGTGTCGTGCGCGGAGAGGTGGCCGCGGAGGTGGGCGAGGGCGAGGCAGATGGCCATGTCGACGGCGACGGCCTCGCCGTGCAGCAGGGGCGGGTCGGCGCGCAGTTCCAGGGAGGGGCTGAACGTGTGGCCGTAGTCGACGGAACGTTCCAAAACCTGTTCCCAGAGGTTGGGTTCCAGTTCGTCGAGCATCCCGGAGATGGCCCGGGACAGCACCTCGCTGACCGCCGAGCCGCAGCCGCCCAGGGTCTCGGGGGTGATGTCGCCGACGGTGGCCTCCAGCAGGTCGAACAGGACGGCGTCCTTGACCAGCGCCATCTTGATCACCTCGGCGATGCCGTTGGCGACGTGCCGGGGGTCGATGGTGCGCAGGAAGTGCGGGTCGATCAGGGCGAGTTCGGGGGCGAAGTAGGCGCCCAGGCGGTTCTTGTGGTGGCCGTGGTTGATTCCGGTCTTCACTCCGATGCCGGCGTCGATCTGGCCGACCAGCGTGGTGGGGACGCGGATGTAGGGCACGCCGCGGCGGTACATGCTCGCCGCGAAGCCGACGATGTCGAGGACGACGCCGCCGCCGACGGCGACGACCTTCTCGGCGCGGCGCAGGATGCCCATCCGGGACATGGCCTCGGTGACGAGGACGGCCTGCTCCAGGGACTTGGCGTCCTCGTCGCCCTGGACGACCTGCCAGGTCGCGTCGATCAGCCAGCGGTCGAAGTACGCGGCGAAGCGCTCGTGGTAGAGCGCGTCGACGGCGGAGTCGATCGCGAGCAGGCAGCGGAAGGGCCTGCCGTGGCCGCCGCCGACGGCGCGGGCGAGGGTGGGGTCGTCGAGGTCGAGCAGTCCGCGCACCATGCTGACGCTGTAGGCGATGGGCTGTTCGGCCCGGATGTTCCAGTGCAGGCCGGGCGGCTTGGGGAGATCCGCTACCGGGTTCAGGCCGGTCGGGCGGTGGTGCGTGGTCGGGCCGGGGAGTGGGGTACCGGACATGACGAAACCTCCGTGAGCGTCCTCGAGCGGGGGAGTGGGCGGTGGGAACGAGTCGACCGTCCGCCTGTTGTCGGCCTCGAACGCTAGTGCTCGATCCGTATACACGGCAACGTGATGGCGGTCACAGTAGATGCATTCGAATGCATAGTTCTGGACTGTTACTTCGCATGGAGTCCTGTTGCGGGGAGGTGAAGCGGCATGAAGCGGGCCCCCGGGGGGGGGGGGGGGGGCGCGGGCGGGGGCGCGGGGCGGGGGGGGGGGGGTGGCTGGTGATATATAAAAAAAAACTCGCTCCC
>NZ_JBHYGR010000014.1:60386-98175 GCF_042738155.1 Kitasatospora sp. NPDC059088
TCTCTCTTGATGACATTATCTCAGCCCCCCCCCCGGCGGGGGCGGCGCCCCCCCCCCGCCCCCCCCCCCCCCGGCCGGCCGCCCCCCCCCCCCCCGGGGCCCCGGTGCGGGGAGGGGGTGCTCAGTCGATCGGCACCGCGGGCGCGTACCGCAGCCGGGCGACGAGCGAGGCGGTGGAGTCGCTCAGGGCGGCCGAGTCGAGCGCCTCGGCGAGGGCCTTGCGCAGGGTCTGCTCGGCCTCCCCGGCCAGCCGCCGGCCGGCCTCGGTGATCCGCACGTCCACCCCGCGCTTGTCGTCCAGGGCGCTGCGCCGCACCACCCACTCGGCGTCCTCCAGGCGGGCGGTCATCCGGCTGACCGAGGGCTGGTTGGCGCCGAGGGTCTTCACCAGGTCCGACATCCGCAGGGTGCCGTCGCGCTGCTCGGCGAGCGAGAGCAGGAGCAGCAACTCGTTCATGGAGACCCCGTGGCTGCGGGTCAGCCGCCTGCCCGCGGTCGCGTTGACCTGCTCCATCAGGCGGGTGAGCTGTCGCCAGATGGCGATCTCGTCCCGCCCGCTCCCCGGTCCCCATGTCTCCATCGACGCGGCCCCTCACTGAGTCCTTCGGAACGTTCTGCTTGTCCGTCCGCCACTGTTTTCCAGCGTAACTCTTTGCGGCAGTTGACCACCCAGGCACGTTCGTCCATTATCTATATGCAATCGCATACATCATCCTTGAACCTGGCTCCCTACGAAAGGCTTGGGTCGCCATGCCACTGCCCCTCCTGGCCCTGATGCTCGGAGTGTTCTGCGTCGGCACCGCCGAGGTCGTCATCGCGGGGATCCTGCCCGAGATGTCCGCCGATCTGGACGTGACCATCCCGACCGCCGGCCTGCTGGTCACCGGTTACGCGCTGGGGGTGACGATCGGGGGGCCGATCATCACCCTGCTGACCACCAAGTGGTCCCGCAAGGGGCTGCTGCTCACCCTGATGGGCGTCTTCATCGTCGGCAACGTCATCGCCGTGCTCGCCCCCAACTACCCCACGCTGATGGGCGCGCGCATCTTCACCTCGCTCAGCCACGGCACCTTCGCCGCCGTCGCCTGGCACGTCGCCGCCCTGATGTCCCCGCCGGACAAGCAGGCCACCGCGATGGCCAAGATCGCGCTCGGCTTCAACTTCGCCAACGTGCTCGGCTCCCCGATCGGCACCTTCATCGGACAGCACTTCGGCTGGCGGGCCACCTTCGGCTACGTCACCGGCTTCGCCGTGCTGTGCCTGCTGCTGATCGTCAGGTTCGTGCCCGGCGCGCTGTCCACCGAGGGCGAGGGGGGCGCGGAGGGGAGCCTGTCGCTGCGCGAACAGATGAAGGTGTTCCGCAAGGGGAGCCTGCAACTGTCCATGCTGATCACCGTGTTGGCCCAGGGAGCGGTCTTCACCACCTCCACCTACCTGGCCCCGCTGCTGCGCGACATCGGCCACTTCGCGCCCGCCATGGTCGGCATCCTGCTGATCGTCTTCGGCATCGGCTCCGTCCTCGGCAACATCCTGGGCGGCAGGGCCGCCGACGCCAACGTGATGCGCGGCGTGCTGCGCGCCCAGAGCGCCCTGCTGGTCGCCCTGCTGCTGTTCTGGCTCGCCGCGCCCCACCAGGTCCCGGCCGCGATCGCGCTGTTCCTGTTCGGCGCCGCGGGCTTCTCCATCATCCCGGCGCTCCAGGCGCGGATCCTCGCGGTGGCCGCCGCCGCGCCCGCCCTCGCCCTCTCGGCCAACGTCTCCGCGTTCAACCTGGGCAACGGGCTCGGCGCCTGGCTCGGCGGCGCGACCATCGACCTCGGCTACGACGCCCGGGCCGTCACCCTCACCGCCGCCCTCGCCACGGCGGTCGCCCTGACCCTCTCGGTGCTGATGTGGGCCCGCGGCCGCCGCGAGGCGCCGGAGCCCGCCGCCGCCGCGCCCGCCGCCCGCGCGGACGGCGTGGACGCCGAACTGGCTCGGAAGGCCTGACCCCCGGAGCCCGGACTCCCCGCCGCGGCGCGCCCCCCCGCGCCCGTGGGGGTGTCGCGTGTCGCGTATGTGTTCGCGCCCCCCCCCCCCCCGGCCCGCCGGCCCCGCCCCCCCCGCCCCCCCCCGGGGGGGGCGCCGCGGCGGCGGTTTTCGGTCACCCCGGGCGAAGGGGAAATAGGCTTGCCGCCATGACCGTTCGCGCTGGTGTGGACACGATCTTCACTCGACCCGCGGAGCCCGACACCCGGCGCCGGACCGCCCGCCGTACGCAGTCCGATCGCACCCTGTCCGATCGTGCCCCGTCCGGTCGCACCCCGTCCGCCCGCCCGCCGGGCACCACGGACCCCGGACCGACGGCCGGCGGCGTCCTGGACGAGCTGTCCGAGGTGCTCTTCGCCCCGCTGCCGCGCAGCGACCAGCGCGCCAAGGGCGCCCTCTACCTGCGCGGGCTGATCGCGGCGGAGGGCCGCAAGTCGATCCGGAACATCGCCGCCCAGGTCGGCGGCCCCGAACTCGCCCAGAGCCTGCACCACTTCATCGCCGCGTCGACCTGGGACTGGGAGCCGGTCAGCAGGGCGCTGCAGCGCCACGCCGACAACGAACTGCGCTTCACCGCCTGGGTGGTGCAGGCGCTGCCGGTCCCCCGGAAGGGCCGGCAGGCGATCGGCATGTGGGGCGTGGCCAGCGACGTCACGGTGCCGGTCAGGTGGCACCTGGTGCCGTTCGGCCAGGCGGCGGCCGGGTGCGTCGCGGCGGCCGCCCGGGTGTGCGACCCGAGCACGATCGGGCCCCGCCCGGTCGTCCTGGACCTCCCGGGGGCCGAGCTGGGGCCGGTCTTCGACCGCTACGCGCGGGCGGGCGCGCCGCTGCTGTCCGCCGTCCCCGCCACCCTGCCGGTGCTGGACCAGGGGGCGGGCCGCGGTGCGGGCCGGGGCGGCCGCTCGCTGCCCGCCGCCCGGGTGCTGCAACTGCACCGGATGCTCCGCCGGCCGGTGGAGTGGACGGACCCGGCGACGGGCGCCGTGCGCCGGAGCCTGGTCGGCGGCGTGCCGGTGGAGTGGGCCGGGCTGCCGCTGCTGCTGCTGGGGCAGTGGGACGCCGGGCAGGAGCAGCCGGTCGGCTGCTGGCTGACGAACCTGACGGCGACGCCGCTCGGGGTGCTGCTGCGGCTGGCGAAGCTCCCGCAGCGGGTCGAGCAGGACTTCGCCGGTTCCGCCTCGCACGTCGGGGCCCTGGACGACTACGAGGGGCGCGGCGCCGACGGCTGGCACCGCCACATGACCCTGGCGGCCGCCGCGCACGTGGCCCAGGTGGTGGCCGCGGCGCGGGCCCGGGTCCGTCCGTGGACCCACTGCATGGTGTCGATGGAGCGGATGGGCCGCTCGTTCTGAGCGTACGGAGCGGGAGCCACGGCGCACCGACCACGCAAATCGGACATCGCTCGTTTCAAACCTCGGAGTTCGTCCTGTGTCACCTCGGCGGGAGGTTCTGACACAGGCAACGTGACCGCATCGCCCGGTCCGTCCCCCCGGAGCCATCATCGGAAGCATGCGAATTCTGGTTGCCGGCGGTGGTGTCAGCGGTCTGGCCACGGCGGTTGCGCTGGGGGCGCGCGGCCATCACGTCCTCGTCCTGGAGCAGCGGCCGGTGCTCACCGGGGACGGGGCGGGCGTCCGGCTGGCGCCGCCCGCGTTCCGGCTGCTGGACCGGCTCGGCGTCGGCGACGCCGTCCGCGAACGGTCCCTGGTGATCGACGAGTTCCGGGTGATGGACGGCGCGACCGGGGAGCCGGTGAGCGCGATCGCCCTGCCCGCCCGGCACGGCGACGGCCGCCCGACGCACGCGACGGCCCACCGGCTGGACGTCTACGAGCCGCTGCTGGAGGCCTGCTGGGAGCTGGAGTCCGTCCAACTGCTCGCGGACAGCCGGGTGGTCGGCTACACCGAGCACGGCGAGTCGGTGGTCGCGACGCTCGCCGACGGACGCAGCGTCACCGGCGACGCCCTGATCCTCTCCGGCACGGCCCGCTCGGTCGTCCGCCGGGACCCTCGGTGGGCCGACCGCACCCCGCGGTCGCGGCTCGCGGTCTACCACACCGTCCTGCCGATGGAACTGGTCGCGGGCCGCTGGCAGGACGGCGCCGCCACCAGCTGGGTCGGCGCGCAGTGGCAGGTGGCGCACTTCCCGCTGCCCGACTCCCGTTACCTCAGCCTCTCCGCGACCCGCCACCGGTACGGCGGAGCCGACCTGGACGGCACCCGGGTCGACCTGGAGCAGGTGCTCGCGGCCTTCCCGGAGATCGGCTACGCCGCCCGCAACGTGCTGACCATGGGCCGGGACTGGCGCGCCTGGACCGTCCCCGACCGGGCCGCCGGGGCGGGCCGGGTCCGCGGCCGGGTCGCCCTGGTGGGCGAGCGCGCCGGAGCGTCCGGCCCGCTGGAGGACCCGGGCGGCCTGCGGCACGCGCTGGAGGACGCCGTCGACCTGGGCACGGGCTGGGACGCCTCGGCGGGCGACGCGCTCCGCTGGCTCGCCGACTTCGACTCCCGCCGCACCGCACCGGCCCCGGAGGTCCCGACCGGCTGCGGCGGCGGGCTGCGCTGACCGTGCCGCCACCGGAACGGCGCCCCGGCCCCGGGTGAGCGTCAACTCACCGTGCCGGAGCGCCGGTTCCCCCCGCTCAGCGGTGCCAGGCCGGGTCGGTCACGATCGCCTTCAACCGGTCGGTGTCGAGCGCCGGATCGCCCGGGCGGTAGGTGTAGGAGTTCTCGCCGTTGCCCTCCGAGATCTGCACCCGGCTGCCGTCCGGGTAGTGCACGGCGGCCAGCCAGTGCAGCACCGGGTCGGTCGCGGTCTTCCCGTTGCCGAAGCGGTTGGTGACGACGACCGCCCCGTCCGGCCGCTTCTCCCGCACCTCCAGCGGGGTCGGCAGGTCGCCGCCCATTCCGGCGAACTCGTCGCGGCCGCGCTGGGACGGCGGGTCCGCGTTGACCACCAGTCGGCTGGTGCGGCCCTCGAAGGTGAGGATGAGCGCGCCGTGCTCCGGGTCCTGGCTCTGCACCTCGGCCCCGGCGGGCAGCAGCGGGACGAGCTTCGCGAGCAGGCCCGGGCCGGCGGGAGTGGTGGCGGTCGGTGCGGGCGTCAGGCCGGCGGCGGGCCCCGGGGTGCCGTCGGCCGGGCGGAGGGTGGCGAAGATCCGGTCCCAGGCCGGGGAGGTCACCAGGGCCGTCAGCTGGGCGGCGTCGAGCGGCGGGTTCGGCCGGTTCGCCGTGGCGGGCTGCCCGTTGTACTCGGTGAACTCGATCCGCCGGCCGTCCGGGGCCGCCCAGGTGACCCGCCATTCCCGGCCGTTCTCGGGGTGCAGGCTGCGCAGCTTGTCGATCACCAGGACCGAGCCGTCCGGCCGGACCGTCCGGTCGCAGGAGTCCTGCGGCATGTCGGTCGGGTCCATGCAGACCGCGCTCACCTCGGGCTTGAAGTCCGTCCGTTGGGCGCTGAACATGAGGATGCTCGCTCCCGCGCCGTCGTCGAACAGCAGGGTGGTGCCGGTCCGGTGCGGGTCGGCGATCCCGCGCGAGCGGTCGGTGAGGCCCGTCACCGTGCCCTTCGGCAGCAGCTCGGTGTACAGCGCGTTCAGCTCCTGGTCGGACAGCGTCGGCAGGGCGGGGCCCGGCGGGCCGACCGGGCCGACCGGGCCGGAGGTGCCGCCGCGGACGGCCGCGAAGCCGCCGGCCCCGGCCAGCACCAGCACCGCGAGGCCGCTCGCGAGGACGGCCCGGCGGTTGCGCCGCCGTCGGCGGCCGCGCTGCTCGGCCTGCGCGGCCAGGGCGTGGTGCACCGGCTCGGGGGCCAGCTCGGCGGCGCCGCGCAGGGCGCGGGCGAAGCCGTCGGTCAACGCGTCCGCGAATGCGTCGTCGTCACTGGGCATGGCGCAGCACCGCCTTCCGGGAGGGGCCGTCGGGGCCGGTCTTCGTGCGGGATCCGTCCGTCGCCGTCCTGCTTCCTGTCGCCGTCGATCCGCTCAGGACGGCGTCGAGGTCCTCGCCCAGCACGGCGCGCAGCCGCGCGAGGGCCCGCCGGGAGCGGGTGCGGACGGCGGCACTGCTCAGCCGCAGCACGGCGGCGGTCACCTCGACGCTGCGGTCCTCCCAGAAGCGCAGCACCAGCACCGCGCGGTCCGGGGCGGGGAGTTCGGCGAGGGCGCGCAGCAGGGTCAGCCGCAGCGCCGGGTCCGGGTCGTCGACGCCGACCTCGGGGAACTCGTCGGTGACGCGCTCGGAGGCGCTGCGCTTGCGCCGGTAGGAGAGGAAGGTGTTGACCAGGACGGTCTGGGCGTAGCCGCTGGGGTTGTCCAGCCGGGATATCCGCCGCCACTTGACGTAGATCCGGCCGAGGGCCTCCTGCACCAGGTCCTCGGCGAGGTGGGCGTCACCGCCGGTGAGCAGGAAGGCGGTGCGCAGCAGGTGCCGGGCGCGGGCGGCGACGAAGTCCGGGAACTCCGGCCAGGGTGGTTCGGGCGACGCTGCCGCACGCGATTCTTGATCCATACCTTGGTAACGCGGTGGGCCCGGCATCGTGTGACAGTCCGTTCGCCGGGGGTTCGTCAGGCCTTCGTCGGAGCGCCGTCGGAGCGCCGGCCGGGCGCCGTCAGGGCGCCGGGCTCGGCTGCCGGGCCCGGCGGGAGCCTACCCGGGGCAGGGCGGCGGTGCCGAGGGCGAGCCAGCCGGCGGCGAGCAGCCAGCCGCCGAGGACGTCCAGGGGCCAGTGCACGCCGAGGTAGATCCGGCTGAGGCCGACGGCCGCCGCGAACAGCAGGGCGCCCGCGACGGCGGCCCTGGTGGCGGCCGGGTGGGCGCGGGTCACGGCGAGGGCGAGCAGGCCGGCGCAGAGCGCGGAGGTGAAGGAGTGGCCGGACGGGAAGGAGGAGCCGGACGCGGCGGTGGCCCAGTCGGCGTGCGGTGGGCGGGGGCGGGCGCAGGCCGCCATGAGGCCGTAGCGCAGCAGTTGGCCGGCGAGCAGCCAGAGCAGCGGGGCGAGCAGCAGCAGGACGGCCCGGCGGGTGGGGCGCGGGGCGGGCAGGGCCCGGACGGTGACGGCGCCGGCGGCCAGGGCGAGCAGGTAGGGCACCGCGCCGGTGCCGAGCGAGGTGACCGCCGCGGCGGCCGTCCGGGCGGCGGACGGCCGGTGGGCGGTGCTCCAGTCGGCGGCGTCCCGCTCGAAGCCGTACGGTGCCCAGCCGTGCTCGGCCAGCAGGGCCGCCAACAACAGCAGCGCGGCCGCGGCCGCGGCCGCCCACCGGCGGGGCCGGGCGGTCGGCGGGTGGTCCATCGTGGCGGGCGCCCTTCCTCGGGAGACGGGGGTGCGGGCTCGCGCCCCGCGGCCGGGGCGGTCAGCCCGCCGCCATCGGACGGTACATGCCGATCGAGTCGTGGGTCGCGGTGTCCTTGAAGCCGAACCGCTCGTAGAGGAGGCGTGCGGGCCCGTCCGCGATCAGCGAGACGTAGGCGGTGGCTGGTGCCCGGCGGTCCAGTTCCTCGGTGAGGGCGGCCATGATGCGCTTGCCGAGGCCGCGGCCCTGGTGGGCCGGGTGGACGCAGATGTCGACGATCTGGAACGCGGTGCCGCCGTCGCCGATGATCCGGCCCATGCCGATCGGCTCGCCCTCGTGGTGCAGGACCACGCCGTACCAGGTGTTGGGCAGGCCGATCGCGACGTCCTCGGGGGCCCGGTCGGAGAGGCCCGCGTCGGTGCGCAGGCGGCGGAAGACCTCGACGGTGGGGACACCCGGGCGCAGCTCGTAAGGGTCATTCGTGCTTGTCATGCATTACATCGTACAGGTCGGGTGCGACGGGTCCCCCTCCCGGCGCGCGTGCCCGAACCCTCCGGTCCGCCGCTGCCCGTCCGCACGGCGATCATCCTTGACGGAGCGTCGGCGGGTGGCGGAAAGCCCGGATCCGGCACCTCGGGGAGCCGGATCCGGGCCCCGGAGACCCCGGGGGGGAGGTGCCCGGAGGTGGTCGGAGGGCTCGCCGTACCATGTCCGACCTGTGGGTTTCGTCAGGGCGTGGAGGGGACGGGCGGGTGGCCAGGGTCGAGTGGGCCGGTGGGCTGGGACGGCTGGTGGGCGCGGCGGCCGAGCTGGGGGAGGCGGGCCGGCAGGCGGTGCTGCGCGGCGGGCGGTCCGCGGCGGGCGGGCGCTGGGCGCTGGCGGCTCTGGGCTCGGTGGCCCCGCCTCCGGTGCCGGCCACCGAGCCGTGGAAGCTCGCGCTGGGCACGCTGATCGGCCGTCACCCCCGGACGCCGGCCGTGGCGCACAAGCTGCTCGGGCTGCTCGACGGCTACGGCGCGGTGCACCTGGGGCCGGTGCGGGTCGGTTTCGACGGTGAGGAGGTCGAGTGGGACAAGGTCGTCGAGATCCGTACCCGCAACGCCTTCGAGGTGCTGACCACCAGTGCCCTGGAGCAGGACGTGGACCGGATCCGCGAGTTCCTCCCGCCGGTGCCCGGCCGCAAGTGGGCGGTCACCAAGGCGGGTGAGGCGCTGGCCACGGTCGTCCTCGCGGCGCTCGAACGCGGCTCGGTCGACCAGCGGCTGGACGAACTGACCGTTCCGGCCCAGATCGTCCACCGCGGCCTGCTCGGCCGGCCGCGCACCCTGGACGCGGGCTGCTTCGCCGCCGCCGCGCTGGTGATCGTCGGTCAGGCCGGGGAGAGCCTGATCGCGACCGCCCGGCAGCGGGGCATCCCGGTCCGGCCCGCCGAGCCCGTGACCGAGGCGGACCGGGCGGAGCACGTCGCGGTGCTGCGCGAGCGCACCGACGCCGTCGCCCGGCTGCTGGGCCGGATCGAGCAGGGCGATCCGGAGCAGTCGGGGCGGCCGGAGCAGTTCGAGCGCCCCGAGCGGCCGGGGGAGCTGCCCGCGGTCTCCCTGGACAAGGCTCCCCCGGCTGCGGCTGCGGCCCGGGGCCTGTCCGATCCACAGCCCCGCCCGGCGGGATGATCCGACTCTTGGACGGTGTTGCGGCGACGGTGGGGGAGGAGCCCGAGGCGGCGGAAGCGACGGCGGTGACCGGGACGGTGTTCCGTGGCGAGGAGCTGCCCGCGAGCGAACGCTTCGACTGCTGGCGGGAGTTGCTGGAACGGACCCGGGCCTGCGAGGCGACCAGCGCCCACGCCGGCGACTTCCGGGCGGAGCTGCGGCGGGCCGAGCTGGGCGAGGTGGTCCTGCTCGGGACGTCGTTCCCGTCGGTGCGCTTCCGGCGGACGGAGCGCATGGTGCGCCGGGCCGACACGGGCGTCTACCACCTGTCGTTCCTCCAGCAGGGCACCATGGCGCTGACCCGCGGGGCCGGCCGGACGGAGACCCTCGGGCCGGGCTCCCTGCACCTGGTGGACAGCTCGCACCCGTACGACCTGCGGACCTTCGGCGGCCCGACCGACGGGGGCACCGTCCCCCGGCTCTCCGGGGTCGGCGTCGACTTCCCGGCCGAACTGCTGCCGCTGCCGCCGCACCGGCTGCGCGACCTGCTCGGCCGCGCCTTCTCCGCCCGGGAGGGCTCGCCGGCGCTGCTGTCGCAGTTCCTGGTCGGGCTGGACCGGCAGGCGACGGCGCTGCGGCCGGCCGAGGCGGCCCGGCTGGGGACGATCGTGGTCGACCTGGTCGCCGCCTGGGTCGCCGGGGAGCTGGAGGCCGAGGCCGCCGTCCCGGAGGAGACCCGGCACCGGGCTCTCGCCGAGGCGGTGCGCGCCTTCGTCCGGCGCAACCTCCAGGACCCCGACCTCACCCCCGCGACGATCGCCGCCGCCCACCACGTCTCCGTCAGCCACCTGCACCGGGTCTTCACCCGGGAGGCGCCGGACGGCGAGACCCTCGCCGCCTGGATCCGCGGCCAACGCCTGGACCGCGCCCGCCGCGACCTCGCCGACCCCGCCCAGCGCACCACCGCCGTCCAGGCCGTCGCGGCCCGCTGGGGCTTTCCCCGCGCGGACGATTTCAGCCGGGCCTTCCGGGCCGCGTACGGGCTCCCGCCCCGTGAGCACCGCTCCCGGGCGCTGGCCGAACGGGCGGCCGAGGGCGGGTGAGCCCGGCTGGGCCGGGTGCGGCCGCGCGCGGTGGGGTGCCGCCGGGTGGGCCGGGTGCGGTCGGCCGGTCGGCGGGCCCGGTGGTGCTACTCGGAGCGAGCGGGCCGTCGGGGTGCCCGATGGTGGTGGCCGGAGGAACCCTGGCCGTCATGGTCGGTGGCCGTCCGGCCGCCGCCACCGGTGCTCCGACCGCCGCCGCCGGTGCCGCGGGCGCTGCCGGAACCGGAGGAAGGACGGCCGCGTCGGCCGTGACCCGCCGACGGGCCGCGGCGCGACCGCTCGACCACGGGGTCGGGCACGGTGACGGGCACGCCGCTGGGCACCCGGGCCCCGGTGATCCGGGCCAGGTCCTCGTCACCGGCGGTGACCCTGGTGGTGACGGGCGTGATCCCTGCGGTGCTCATCATCCGGACCGTCCCGCGGCGCTGCTTGGGCAGCACCAGCGTGACGACGGTGCCGGACTCCCCGGCCCGGGCCGTGCGCCCGCCCCGGTGCAGGTAGTCCTTGTGGTCGGTCGGCGGCTCCAGGTTGACGACGAGGTCGAGGCCGTCGATGTGGATGCCCCGGGCGGCGACGTTGGTCGCGATCAGCGCGGTCACCTGGCCGGTGCGGAACTGCTCCAGGGTGCGGGTGCGCTGCGCCTGGAGCTTGCCGCCGTGCAGGGCGGCGGCCCGCACCCCGGTCGCCAGCAGCTCCTCCACCAGCCGGTCCGCGCCGTGCTTGGTCTCGGTGAACATGATCACCCGGCCGTCGCGGGAGGCGATGTGGGCGATCGTGGCGCCCTTGTCGTAGTTCTGCACGTGCAGCACGTGGTGCTCCATCGTGCCGACCGCCCCCGCGGCCGGGTCGACCGAGTGGGTGACCGGGTCCGTCAGGAAGCGTCGCACCAGGCCGTCGACCCCGCGGTCCAGGGTCGCGGAGAACAGCATCGTCTGGCCGCCCCGGTCGATCTGGTCGAGGATCTCGGTGACCTGCGGCAGGAAGCCCATGTCGGCCATCTGGTCGGCCTCGTCGAGCACCGTGATGCCGACCTGGTCCAGTCGGCACTCGCCGCGCAGGACGAGGTCCTTGAGCCGGCCGGGGGTGGCCACCACGATCTCCGCCCCGCGGTTCAGCATCCAGGCCTGGCGGCTGAGCGAGGTCCCGCCGACCACGGTCGCCGTCCGCAGCCGCAGGGCGCGGGCGTACGGGGTGAGGGCCTCGGTGACCTGCTGGGCGAGCTCGCGGGTGGGGACCAGCACCAGGACCAGCGGACAGCCCGGCTCGGCCCGGCGCCCGGCGGTGCGGGCGAGCGCGGCGAGGCCGTACGCGAGGGTCTTGCCGGAGCCGGTACGGCCCCGGCCGAGGACGTCGCGGCCGGCCAGCGAGTTGGGCAGCGTCGCGCCCTGGATCGGGAACGGCGTGGTGACGCCCTGGCGGGTCAGCGTCGACAGCAGCGGCTGCGGCAGGTCCAGCTCGGTGAAGGACTCGACCGCCGGCAGCGCCGGGGTGGAGCTCTCCGGAAGTGCGAACTCGCCCTGTCCGGCGGGGCTTTGGGGGGTGTTCCGGCCGACGGGGCGGCGGCCCCGGAAGGGCCGGCCGGCGGAGCGGGAAGCGGTGGTGGGGCGGACGTCTGCGTCTCGGTAGGAGGAGCGACCGGAGCGGGTCATGCGGGAACCTTCCTCAGGGCGGCACGTCACGAGGAAGGCTCCGGTGGCGCGGGGCGCAGGGGAGACCGCAGGGAACGGGCCGGAAGTGTGACGGGCGGAGCGTGGACGGTCGGACCGTGCGGGGTACGTCACCGCAGTCGGCCCGCACCGCGGAGGGGCGGGCGCGCAGAACCTCGAACCGTGGGCGTTCGCGGCGGGGAACGCCGAGGGGCCCGCCCCGGGCATGTGCGCGGTGCGGGCCCCTCACCACCAGGCGAGTGCCGTGGCGGGTGAACTACAGCGGGCGAATGTTCTCGGCCTGCGGGCCCTTCTGGCCCTGCGTCACGTCGAACTCGACCTTCTGGCCCTCAAGCAGCTCACGGAAGCCATTGGCGTTGATGTTCGAGTAGTGGGCGAAGACGTCCGGGCCGCCACCCTCCTGCTCGATGAAGCCGAAGCCCTTCTCCGAGTTGAACCACTTCACAGTGCCATTAGCCATTAAAAGTCTCCTTCAAGGGACTGTCCGAGAGCACGCACGGTGCGTGCTTCGAGTCACCGCATGAAGTGCCCACCGGGGAAGAGCCGGGGAACGAAAAATGCGCCTGCAAGATCAGCAGGCGCACACAAAGTTCATGGGAACCACTACTGCAACTAAGTCGACTGTAGCAGGCTGCTGCCCCCGATGGCGGTACTTTTCGGGACGACGTCGAAATCGTGACGTCGAAATGGGCCCGAACCCGTGCTGTCGCGGCGCATACTGAATGACAAATGACGAATTTTTCAGCAGGTCGCCGCCCCCTGCCCACCAGCCCCTTCAAGCCCCGGACCGAGGCGCCGCGCAAGCACTTCGCCGTCGGGGACCGGGTCACCCACGACGGGTTCGGCCTCGGCCGGGTCATCGCCGTCGAGGGTGACGGAGACATCGCGGTGCTCGTCGACTTCGGATCGCGCCAGGAGCGCATCACCCAGCCGTACACCGCGATGTTCCGGCTCTGACCCCGGCACTCCGCCCCCGACGACGGTGCCGCCGGGCCCGCCCGGTCACCCGACGTCGCGGGCGGCGCTGCCGAGCGCCTCCAGGTTCCAGGTGATGATCCGACGGGGGTGCACCCGGACGATGTCCTTGCTGAACCGGTCGGGCGCCACCGGTGGCACGTCCACGGCCAGTACCTCCGCCCGGCCCCTGATCTCGATGCCGCGCCCCCAGCCGGCGGTGACCGGGTGGTCGGCCGGAGCCATGTCGTCCACCAGCACGGACACCTCGGGACGCGCCTGGGCGTTGCGGTACTTCCGGCTGCGGGCCATCCCGGGCCCGCCGATGTCGATGGTGCCGTCCTCGTTGAGCCGGAAGCCCACCGGGCGGACCTGTGGGCTGCCGTCGGGGCCGAGGGTGGCCAGGCGGGCCAGCAGCTGGGTGGAGAGGTACGCGCGCTCCGTCGTGGTGAAGATCATGCGAATCACCGTAGGAGCTGGAGCGCCCTTGAGGTCAAGACCCCCGAAGGCCCGGGTCCGCCGGACCCCCGACCGCGGCCCGCTGCCGGCCCGGTCGTAGCCTGAGCGGCGCAAGCCCGCATCTCAACTTTCAGGGGGAAAGCATGCGTTGGCGCACCTTGGCGACCGCCGCCCTGCTCGCCGCGGTCACCGCGACGGGTCTGGGCGCGCCTGCCGCGAGCGCGGCCGGGCCGGGGGAGCCGGGAGGGCTCGTCCCCGCCGCCGACCGCGAGGTCACCTTCACCGCGGACGGCACCACGGCCTACGGCACCCTGCACGTCCCCGCCCACCGGGCCGGGCAGCGGCTGCCCGCCGCGCTGCTGCTGCCCGGCAGCGGCCCGACCGACCGCAACGGCGACGAGCCGCCCGCGCTCACCCCGGGCACCCTGGCCGCCGTCGCCGGCACCCTGGGCACGGACGGGGTGATGACCCTGCGCTTCGACAAGTACTTCACCGGTCGCACCGGCGCCGGCGCCTACCAGGGCGACCCCGGCCGGCTCGACCTGCCCGCCTTCACCCGCCAGGCGGCCGCGGCCTACACCACCCTGCGGGACCAGCCGGAGGCCGACCGGCGCGCGCTCATGGTGGTGGGCCACAGCGAAGGCGGGCTCCAGGCGCTGCTGGTCGCCCGTACGGTCCGGCCCGCGCCGGCCGGCCTGGCGCTGCTGGCCCCGCAGGACGAGCGGCTGCTGGACCTGCTGACCGCCCAGCTCGGTGACCAGCTCGACCAGGCGGTCGCGGCCGGACAGCTCACCGAGGAGGTGGCGCGAGCGAACAAGGCGGGGGTGGCCGCCGCCGTCGCCGACTTCCGGGCGGGCCGGCCCACCGACACCGGTGCCCTGCTGCCGCCGCTGGCCGGGCTGCTGAACGCGCTGTTCGGCCCGAACAACGCCCGGTTCGTCCGCAGCGACGACGCGGTCTACCCGCCGGACGCCGCCCGGGCGGTGCGCCCCGGAACCAGGGTGACCGTCACCTGCGGCACCGCCGACACCAACGTGCCCTGCGCGACCGTGCCGCCGCTGCTCGGCGCCCTGGGCCGGGCGCACACCACCGGCCCGGGCCTGCGCACCCTGGACGGCGTGGACCACTTCCTCCACCCGGCGGGCACTCCGGTGAACGACCACGCGCTGGCCCCGGCGGTGGAGGCCGCGCTGCACGAGTTCGCCCGCCCCTGGAGGCGCTGAGCCCGGTCCGGCCGCTCGGCGGCGCCGGCCGTTCCGAGCGGCCCCGCAGGGGGTCCCCGCGGGGGCGGGGTCAGCTCGGGCGGCTGGCGGCCAGCAGGTCGCGCAGGAGCGGCAGCAGCTCCTCCGGGTCGGCCGCCGCGAGTTCGCTGAACGCCCCGCTGGAGCGGGCCAGCACGATGCCGGCGAAGGCGGCCGCGGCGAGCTCGGCCCGCAGTTGCGGCCGGTCCACCCCCTCGGCGGTGAAGCGCTCGCGCAGCGGGTCCACCATCCGCCCGTACAGGTAGGCGCGGGAGGCCTGCTGCACCTCGGTGTTGTCGCCGGGCTGCACCGCGGCCTGGAAGGACGGGCCGGGGCCGCGCTGGGTGAGCCGCACCAGCAGGGTGCGCAGCCGTTCCTCCTCCAGCAGGTCGGCAGGGGGCTCGTTGCCGAGTTCGAGCTGGACGGTGGCCAGGTAGAGCTGGGTCTTGCCGCCGAAGTAGCGGGCGATCAACGCCGGGTCGACACCGGCCCGTTCGCCGATCTCCCGGGTGGTGGTGCGTTCGTAGCCGCGTTCGGCGAAGAGCTCCAGGGCCGCCTGGATCAGCAGTTCGCGGCTGCGGGCGGCGTCCCGGCGGCGCGGGGGCGCGGGCCCGTCGGACGGCGCGGTCACCGTTCGGTCCCCGCCCGCAGCACGGGTACCTCGCCCTCGCCGGCCACGGCGTCGGCGATGCTCTCTTCCACCATCAGCTCCTCGTCCACTCGCACCCCGTTCCGGGCGGCGGCCGCGGCACTGACCCGCGGCAGGATGATCGTAGTCAGACCGATCACCACCCAGACCGCGCAGCCGATCAGCGCGGCGTCCCGGTAGCCGCTGTCGGCGGGCAGCAGCTGCCCGGGCGCGGTGTGGGCCTGGAGCACGGCGCCGCACAGGGCGCTGCCGGTGGAGTACCCGATGGTGCGCAGCAGTTGGTTGAAGCTGACCGCGCTGCCGACCTCCTGGGCGGGCACGGCGGCGACGATCAGACCCGGCATCACGGCGAAGGTGCAGCCCACCCCGAGCCCGGCGATCCCCATCACCACCAGGTGCTCCCACAGGTGGTCGCGGGCGAAGAGGAAGGCCAGCATCGAGACGAGCGAGAGGGCGCAGCCGATCGGCAGGACGAGGGCGGAGGAGGTGCGCCGGGTGAGGACGGGCACCATCTTGCTGGACAGCAGGCTGACCGCGGAGAAGGGCAGCAGGACCAGCCCGGCCACCACGACGGAGGCGCCCAGGCCGTAGCCGGTGCCGGTCGGGGTCTGGACGTAGCGGATCACCAGGGAGATCAGCAGGTACATCCCGACGCCCGCGACCAGGCCGGCCACGTCGGCGCTCAGCACCACGGGGTTGCGCAGGCTGCGCAGGTCGACCAGCGGGTGGGCGGTGCGCAGCTCGTGCCGGACCCAGGCGGCGAGCAGCAGCACCGACAGCGCGGCCACCGTCCACAGCCGGCCGGAGGCCCAGCCCCAGCTCTCGCCCTCGCTGAGCACCAGCAGCAGTCCGACCAGGGCGAGGCTGAGCAGGACGGTGCCGGGCACGTCGAGCGGCCGTCGTTCGCGGTGCTTCGCCGCGGGCAGCACCAGGACGGCGAGCAGCAGGGCGAGGCCGCTGATCACGGCGCCGAACCAGAAGCCCGCGTGGATGCCGAAGGACTGGGCGATCAGCCCGGTGATCGGGTAGCCCAGGCCGACGCCCGCCACGGTGGTGATGGACAGCAGCGCGACCGCCGAGCGGGAGGTCGCGGCGGGCAGGGCGTCCCGGGCGGTGGCGATGGCCAGCGGGGTGAGGCCGACGCCTACGCCCTGGAGCGCGCGGCCGGCGATCAGCCACCAGAAACCCAGCGGCAGCGCGGCCAGCACGCTGCCGAGCACGACCACGGCGGCGGCCGCCAGGGTGACGGTACGGCGGTCCGGCCCGTCGCCGAGGCGGCCGAGCACCGGGGTGGCGATCGCGCCGACCAGCATGGTGATGGTCAGCGACCACTGGGCCTCGGCGAGCGAGACGTGGTCGACGGCGGCGATGGTCGGGATCATCGGGGCGCCGAGGCTGCTGATCACCGCCACCACGGCGCTGAGGAACACCAGGACGGGCACCAGGGCCCGCTCACGTCGCGTCGACAGGCCCGTCGGGGTCTCCATGGACGCGCCCTCCCTTGTCATAGATCGAGCGTTCGGACCGGGGGCGGTGCGCCGCCCCCGGGCACCCCGGGGCACGGCCGGCCGAGGGATGTCACCAGCCGATGTCATCAGTTGATGTCTTCATATGATGACATGCCCGGAAGGGGTGGCGGGAGAGGGGTCCGGGCCCGAGCAGCTGTGAACCGGGCCAGGGCCGTCCGGGTGATAGCCCGGTCGGTCCCGGGCGGCTTCACCGGGAGCGCTCCGTCCGGGTGGTTGGCTGTCCGGCGGGCTGCGGCCGACCGGTCGTCGTCGGCCGAACGGAGCGTCGGCGCACGCCCGTTCCCTTCCCGGTGGCAGGCGGCCGACGAGCGGCGCCCCGCTGACTCCCCGGGCGACTGGAGGTGGTCGGTGGACACGGCGCGCAACGGTGACGAACCGCCGGGGAAGCGGCCCCGACGGCCCGCCGCCGCGCTGGGCGCCCTCGCCCGGGCCGTCGGACGCGGCGGCGCCGCGGTCACCGCCCGGCTGTCCGGCGCGGCGGCGGCACTCGCCGGGCGGCTCGACCGCCTGCCCGCGCCGCCCGGACCGTTCCGGCCCCGGTTCTGGCGCAGCCCGATCCGCGGGCCGTGGCTGACCTCGGTGTTCGGGCTGGTGCTGCTGCTCGGGATCCCGGTGCTCTTCGTGACCGGAGCCCTCTCGTACGCCGCCTACAACCCCGACCTCGACCCGCTCAACGACCAGACGCCGGACAAGGGCGTGCTCGGCTTCTACCTGTTCGACTGGCCCACCAGCCCGTCCTGGCTGTACCGGCTCACCCAGGGCGTGCACGTGACCCTCGGCGTGGTCCTGGTGCCGGTCCTGCTGGCCAAGTTGTGGTCGGTGATCCCCAAGCTGTTCGAGTGGCCGCCGGTGCGCGGCGCGGCCCACGCGCTGGAGCGGCTGTCGCTGCTGATGCTGGTCGGCGGCGCCGTCTTCGAGTTCGCCACCGGCATCCTCAACATCCAGCTCCACTACGTCTTCCCGGGGTCCTTCTACACCCTGCACTTCTACGGCGCGTGGGTGTTCATCGCCGCGTTCACCGTCCACGTCGCGCTCCGGCTGGGCCGGATGGTCCGCGCCCTGCGGTCCCGCTCGCTGCTGGTCGAGCTGCGCACCGGCCGGACCGGCACCCGGCCCGAACCCCCGGACGCCGACGGGCTGGTGGCGCCCGAGCCCGCCCCGCCGACGATCGCCCGCCGAGGGGCGCTCGCGCTGGTCGGGTCCGGCTCCCTGGCGCTGCTGGTGGTGACCGCGGGGCAGAGCATCGGCGGCCGGCTGCGGGGCACCGCCCTGCTGGCGCCGCACAACCGGGACCGGGACTCGGGGCCGAACGGCTTCCAGGTCAACAAGACCGCGGCCGCCGTCGGCGTCACGGCCGCGCTGGTCGGGCCGGACTGGCGGCTGGAGCTCCACGGCAGCGGGCCCGTCCGGGTGTTCACCCGGGAGCAGCTGCTCGCCCTGCCGCAGCGCTCGGCCCGGCTGCCGATCGCCTGCGTGGAGGGCTGGTCCACCGAGGACCAGCAGTGGAGCGGACTGCCGCTCGCCGACCTCGCCGCCCTGGCCGGACTGCCCGACGCCGCGAACGTCCTGGTGGAGTCGGTCCAGCCGCCCGGCCCGTACACCTCCGTGGTGCTGCGGGGCAACCAGATCCGCGACCCCCGCTCGCTGCTCGCCCTGCGCGTCAACGGCGCCGAGCTCTCGCTCGACCACGGCTACCCCGCGCGGATCATCGTCCCGGCCAACCCCGGTGTGAACAACACCAAATGGGTCGGCCGCCTGACCTTCCGGACGGGGCGGGCATGACCGGGCCGAGGAGCCGCCGGGCGGCCTTCACCCGCTGGTACGGCGCCGGACCGCTGCACCTGCTGGCGCTGCTCGCCTCCCTCGCCCTGACCGGCTACGCCGTCGAGCGGCTGGTGACGGTCCGGCCGCTCGCGGTGGCGGTCTGGTTCGTCGGCGCCGCCGTCGCCCACGACCTGATCCTGCTCCCGCTGTACTCGCTCGCCGACCTCTCGGCCCGGTCCGTGCTGCGCCACCGCGCCGCGCCCGCGCCGACCGTCGGCCGGATCAACTTCCTGCGGGTCCCGGCGTTCCTCTCCGGTCTGCTGCTGCTCGTCTGGTTCCCGCTGATCCTCGACCTCTCCGCGCCCTACCCGGGCGCCACCGGGCTCTCGGAGGGCGTCTACCTCGGCCGCTGGCTCGCCGTCACCGCCGCTCTGTTCGGGGCCTCCGCCCTCGCCCTCGCCGTCACGCTGCGCCGCGCCCGGCGCCGGGGCGCCCGCGACGTTCGGGAACCGTAAGGACGTGCTTCGCCCGGTCCGCCCGGATCCGTTCCTACAGTGGTCGGGACCGGACCCCCGAGGAGAGGTTGACCAACGTGACGGTGCATCAGGAGAGTTCCCGGGCCGAGCTGGGCGTGATCGGCGGTTCGGGGCTGTACGCGCTGCTGGACGAAGTGGCGGAGGTGCGGGTGGAGACGCCGTACGGTCCGCCCAGCGACGCGGTGTTCGTGGGGGAGGTGGCCGGGCGCCGGGTGGCGTTCCTGCCCCGGCACGGGCGGGGCCACGGGGTGCCGCCGCATCGGATCAACTACCGGGCGAACCTGTGGGCGCTGCGCTCGCTGGGGGTGCGGCAGGTGCTGGGGCCGTGTGCGGTGGGCGGGTTGCGGGCGGAGTTCGGCCCGGGGGCGCTGGTGGTGCCGGACCAGTTCGTGGACCGGACCTCGGGGCGGGTGCAGACCTACTACGACGGGCTGCCGCTGCCGGACGGATCGGTGCCGGGGGTGGTGCACGTGTCGATGGCCGATCCGTACTGTCCGGCGGGGCGGGCCGCGGTGCTGGGGGCGGCGCGTTCGGTGGCCTGGGAGCCGGTGGACGGCGGGACGCTGGTGGTGATCGAGGGGCCGCGGTTCTCCACCCGGGCGGAGTCGCGCTGGTTCGCGGCCAACGGCTGGTCGGTGGTCGGGATGACCGGGCACCCCGAGGCCGTACTGGCCCGTGAACTCGGGCTCTGCTACAGCTCGTTGGCGCTGGTCACCGACCACGACGCGGGAGTGGGGAACGGCGAGGGCGTCACCCACGCGGAGGTGCTGGAGGTCTTCGCCGGGAACGTCGACCGGCTGCGCACCGTCCTGTTCAAGGCCCTGGAGGCCCTGCCCGCCGACCGGGAATGCCCCTGCCCGCACGCCCTGGACGGTCTGACCACCGGCCTGCCCGGTGTTCCCGGTGACTGACCGCCCGGTGCTCACCCGGACCCTGCCCTGCGCCGCCGCCCTCGCCGCCCTGGTCGCCGCCCTCGCGGGGACCGTGACCGGCGGCGGCACGCTCGCCGACCGGGCGCCGCTGTACGACTGGTACGCCCTGGACGCCGCCCTCTTCGCCCTCGCCCTGCTCCTGCTGCGGCGGGTGGAGGAGCGCCGGGTGGCACCGATCGTGCTGGCCGGGAGCGTCCTGGTCGCCGCCGTCGGGCTGCTCGCGCCGCCGCGCACCAGCGACGACGCCTACCGCTACGTGTGGGACGGGCGGGTCCAGGCCGCCGGGACCTCCCCGTACGCCCACGCCCCGGACGACCCGGCGCTGCTCCGGCTGCGCGACCCCGGCCTGTTCCCGGTCGGCGGCGGCTGCACGGCCTGGGACGAGCACCGCACCGCGGCCGGGGACTGCACCCGGATCAACCGGCCCGCCGTGCACACCATCTACCCGCCGGTCGCCGAGGCCTGGTTCCTCGCCGAGCACCCCTTCGGCGGCGGGGTGCGCGGCGTTCAGGTCGGCGGCGCCCTGCTGGCGGTCGCCACCACCGCCCTGCTGGCCCGGCGCGGCCGGCGGGCCGCGCTCTGGGGCTGGTGCCCGGGCGTGACGGTGTGGGCCGTCAACGACGCCCACGTCGACACCCTCGGCGCGCTGCTCATGGTGGCCGGGCTCGGCTGCGCGGCCCGCCACCGGGCCGGGCCCGCCGGCGCCCTGCTCGGAGCGGCGGTGGCGACCAAACTGCTGCCCGCGCTCGCCCTGCCCGGGGCGTTCTCGGGCCTGCTCGCCCGGCGGCCCGCCAAGCGCGACCTCGTCCTGACCGCCGCGGCCCTCGGCACCTTCGCCGCGGTCTACCTCCCGTACGTCGCGGCCTCCGGCCTCGGCGTCCTGGGCTACCTGCCCGGCTACCTCCGGGAGGAGGGCTACGAGCAGGGCCACCTGGAGCGCTTCGGCCTGGTGCGGGCGCTGCTGCCGGACCGCTGGGCGCCGTGGGCGGCCGCCCTGGTGCTGGCCGCGGTGGTGCTGTGGGTGCTGCGCCGGGGCGACCCGGCCCGCCCCTGGCGCGGCGCGCTGCTGGTCACCGGGACGGCCCTGCTGCTGGTCGCGCCCAGCTACCCCTGGTACGGGCTGCTGGTGGTGGCCCTGGTCGGGCTGGACGGGCGGTGGGAGTGGCTGGCCGTCCCGGCCGCCGGGCAGGTGCTCTACCTGGTGGGCGGCGAGGACGCCCAACGCACCGCCTACGGCGCCGCGCTGGCCTGCGTGCTGGCCGTCCCGGCGCTGCGCGCCCTGGCCGGGGCCCTGTCGCTCCGGCTGGTGCGCGGGGGCGGGCCGGAGATGACGAAAGTCTGACGGGACGCCCCCGCCACTGGCCCCGGACCGCCCCGACCTGGTCGAATCGTCGGGTGGACAGTACAGACGAAGAGGGCCGGGGCACCCCGGTCGGGCGCCGGGTGGTGCTCGGGCTGCTCGGCCTCGGCGCGCTCGGCGTGGCCGCCGGGCCGTTCCTCCAGCGGGTGGAGTCCGGGCTGGCGGAACGCGACCCGAGCGGCCTGTCCGGGCTGCTGCCCGGCAACAACGGCTTCCGCTACTACTCGGTGGTGACCTCCGTCCCCGAGCGGACCGCCGCCGACTACACCCTCACCGTGGGCGGCCTGGTCGAGCGCCCCGCCACCCACCGGCTCGCCGACCTCCAGGCCATGCCGCAGCGGCGGCTGGTCAAAGACGTCCAGTGCGTCACCGGCTGGCGGGTGCCGGACACCCCGTTCGAAGGGGTGCCGCTGGCCCACCTGCTGGACGCCGCCGGGGTCCGGCCGGGCGCGAAGGCGGTGCGCTTCGACTGCTTCGACGGCGCGTACAGCGAGAGCCTCACCCTCGAACAGGCCCGGCGCGACGACGTGCTGGTCGCGCTGCGCCTGGAGGACAAGCCGATCAGCCACGACCACGGCGGGCCGGTGCGGCTCTACGTCGCGCCGATGTACTTCTACAAGTCCGCGAAATGGCTCTCCGGGATCACCGTCACGGACTCCGTCCAGCCGGGGTACTGGGAGGGCAACGGATACGACGTCGACGCCTGGGTCGGCCGGTCGAACGGGCGGGACGATGCACCGACGAGCTGAACTGGTCCTGCGCTTCACCCGGGCCGAGCGCTGGGTGCACCGCACCACCGCCGCGCTGATGGGCGTCTGCCTGGCCACGGCCGCCTGCCTCTACCTCGGGCCGCTGGCCGTCCTGGTCGGCAACCGGCCGTTGGTGGTCACCGTGCACGTCTGGTGCGGCCTGGCCCTGCCGGTGCCGCTGCTGCTCGGGCTCGCCTCCCGGGCGCTGCGCGCCGACTTCTCCCGGCTGAGCCGCTTCACCCCGGCGGACCGCCAGTGGCTGCGCGCCGCCCGGGCCCGGGCCGGGAGGCGCCCGGCCGGCAAGTTCAACGCCGGGCAGAAGCTGTACGCCCAGTGGACGCTCGGCTCGATGCTGGTGATCCTCGGCACCGGCCTGCTGATGTGGCTCACCCACCTCGCCCCGCCGGCCTGGCGCACCGGCGCGACCTTCGTGCACGACTGGCTGGCCGCCGCCATCGCCGTGGTGATCGCCGGGCACGTCCGGATGGCCTGGCGGGACCGCGAGTCACGCCTCGGGATGCGCACCGGCCTGGTCGAGCGCGCCTGGGCCGAGCGCGAACACCCGCAGTGGCGGCCCACCCGCCCGGAGCCGGTGCGGACGGCTGCCGGGGAACGGCAGGAGTAGCCGTCCCACCGCCGTCCCGGTAGGTGCCCCGGGGATCCCGTAGGCTCGCCCGGATGCCGTGGCGCCGGGGGTGGCGGGCGGCCCGGTCGGGTGGGGGGAGCAGGCAGGTGTGGTCGGACGGTGCGCGGGCCGAGTCGGTCCTGGCGGGCGCGGCTGCCGCCTGTGACGCGCAGTTGCGGTACTGGGCCGGGCAGTTGACGGGAACGGTCGGACAGGTGGCGGCCCACCAGTTCGGCTGGTCCGGCGCCGGTGCCGGACCCGGCGCCGCGGAACCGCGGCAGGGGGGCAAGAAGGTGCGGGCGGCCCTGGCCCTGAGCTGCGCCCGGGCGGTGGGCGGGGATCCGCAGCGGGCGGTTCCCGCCGCCGTGGTGGTGGAGCTGGTGCACAACCTGTCGCTGCTCTACGACGACGTGCTGGACGGCGACGCGGTCCGTCGCCACCGGGCGGCCGCGTGGGAGGTGTTCGGGCCCGCCGCCGCGACCCGGTCGGCCGACGCGCTGCTGCTGCTGGCCTTCGAGGTGCTCGGCGGCCCCGGTGCCGAGGCGGTCGGCGGTGCGCAGGCCGGTGGCGAGGCGGTGGCGGAGGCGGCGTCGAAGGCCTTGCTGGACACCCTCATCCAGCTCGCGGTGGGTGAGGGACTGGACGTGCTGTTCGAGGCGGAGCCGCGCATCGGACTGTCCGAGTGCCTGGAGATGGTGTCGGGCAAGACGGCCTCGTTGATCTCCTGCGCGTGTCGGCTCGGCGCCCTCCACGGCGGCGGGGGACCGGAACAGGTCGAGCTGCTGGCCGCGTTCGGACACGACCTGGGCATGGCGTTCCAGCTGGTGGACGACCTGCTGGGGATCTGGGGCGACGAGGCACGCACCGGCAAGCCGGTCTTCGCGGACCTGCGGGCGCGCAAGCTCTCGGTGCCGGTGGTGGCCGCGATGGCCTCGGGCACCGCGGCGGGCGAGGAGCTGGCCCGCCGCTACACCGCCCCGGGCGGTCCCGACCGGTCCGGGGAGGCGGAGCTGGCCGGCCTGGTGGAGGAGGCGGGCGGCCGCCGGTGGACGGAGGAGCGCGCGGCCGGGTACGCGGACGCGGCCCGGGACCGCCTGCGGAGCCTCGCGGAGCGCTCCGGTGCGGTGCCCGAGGCCGTCGAGGACCTCGACGCGTTGTGCGGACTGATCGTCAACCGGTCCCACTGAGGCGGGCGTCCGGCCCGTCGGGGGCGTCGGGGGCGTCGGGGGCCGTGGGGGCGGACCAGGGCGGCGGGGTGTCGAGGATGTGCCGGCGGCCCTGCCGGAAGAGCGCGGCGTCCACCTCCTTCAGGCGGCGCAGCTCCGGCGGCTCGTACAGGGCGTGCACCTCGGCCGGTTCGACGTCGTGCCCGGCGGCCTCCAGCAGCGCGTTCGCCGCCGAGCGGCCGCTCTGGTTCGCACCCTCCATGGTGGCCAGGTTCACCGGGCAGCGGACGAAGTCCCCGGCCATGAACAGGTTCACCGCGGCCGTCCGCGCCTGCGGGCGCAGCGCCCAGGAACCGGTGGTGTTGATCAGCAGGGCCTCGTCGTTGGTGGCGGGCCCGGGGCCGTCGAGGTTCTTGACGGCCGGGTCCAGGTACCAGGAGTGGAGCAGGCCGTCGTGGAGGGTCCGCCGACGGCCGTCGTTCAGGGCGTCGGCGAGCTGGGCCCAGACCTCGGCGGCGACCTCGGCCCGGGTGCACTCACGGGCCGGTTTGCCGTGGAGGATGCCGGGGGTGTCCCAGGAGGAGATGTCCACCGACAAGCAGTCGGCCACCGTCCCGTCGCCGTAGGTCGCGGCGAAGTCGGTGTCCCAGAACTGCGCCTGGCTGATGGAGGTCAGGGCCCACGGGGAGTCCTGGTAGATGACGTGCCCGCGGGTGATCGGGGTGGGTTCGGTGAGGTAGAACTGCAGGCCGACCATCCAGTCGGTGCGCAGGTCCGCCGTCCGTTTCAGCTCCGGGTCGGCCTCGGCCAGGCCGCGTGCCAGCAGCGCCCCGATGCGGTCGACCGGGAGCGCGCACACGTACCAGTCGGCGTCCGCCTCCCGGCGCCGGCCGCCCGGGCCGCGCAGCGTCGCGCCCGCCACGGCGCGGCCCCGTACCGTCAGGCCCTCCACCCGCCAGCCGAGTTCCAGCCGCACCCCCAGCCGCTCCAGGTGCCGGACCCACGGGTCGATCCAGGCGGTGCTGGTCGGGCCGTTCAGGACCCGGTCGGCGGCCTGGGCCCCGCCCCGGCCGAGGAAGCCGTAGCCGAAGGCCTCCAGGAACCCGCCGACGGTGTGGGCGCTGCACTCCTCCGCCCTCGCCGCCACCACCGTGCGGGTCGCCCCCACGACGCACACCTTCCGGTACTCCTCGGAGGCGCCGTCGGCGGCGGTGAAGTCCCACCAGGACGTCTGCTCCCACTGCCCCAGCCGCCGCTGCGCGCTGCTGGTCATGTAGACCAGCATCCGGTTGGCGAAGTAGAGCAGTTCCTCGTTCAGTTCGCCCTCGGCGCCCAGTTTCATGCCCCGGGCCCGCAGGATCTGCAGCGGGGTCCGCGGGCCGGCGGACAGGGAGACGTCGGCGACCGTCTCCCCGACCCGTCCCGACCGGGCGGACAGCATCTCCGGAGCCTCCCGGAGGTTGCCCTCGACGCCCGAGGGCGAGCCCTGGAGCGGGATCCGCCGCATCGTGTCCGGCAGACTCCGGTAGAAGCCGGGGAAGAACCGGAACCCGTGTTCGCTGGGCAGGTCGAGCCGGCCGCCGCGGCCCGTCCCGGGGACCGAGGCGCTCCGCGCCTTCCCACCCCACCCGGAGGGCTCCACCACGGTGACCTCGAAGCCGCGCTCCGCCAGCTCCATGGCCGCCGTCAGGCCCGCCACCCCGCCGCCCAGCACCATGACCGTCCGGCCCGAACGCCCTGCCACCCCGCACCCCGTCCCGGCCCTACGGCCGCTCACCCGATCCGACTTGGTCCGCCCCTGCGGTGCTCACCGGTGGCCCGGGCGCCGCCCCGGTCGGGGCAGGGGCAGCAGCAGCCCCCAGACGTCGCGTTCGGCCGTGGCGGACCAGACCATGTCGCCGTGGCCGTAGTCCGGGACCACCCGGTAGTCGACCTCGGCCCCGCCCCGGTCGATCAGGCGGGCGCCGAGGTCGTGGTCGCCGCGGCCGAACTCGGCGTTCAGCCAGACCACTTCGGCCCGGATCGCGGCCCAGTCGAGCAGCTCGGGTTCGGCCCGGCCGGACCAGAGCGCCGCCAGGTCGCGCAGCAGCGCGGTCGGCTGGAGGCCGCTGCCGAGCCGGGCGACCGCCTGCTGCCAGACCGGGAGCGGGGAGTGGGCCAGGGCGAAGCGGTCCTCGGCGGGGGCCGCGCCGAAGGTGTAGCCGCCGGTGCTGTGGCCGCGGTGGTGGATCCAGTTGGTCGGGCCGGGCAGGTCCCGGGTGCGGGTGAGCGCGTAGTGCAGCAGCCCGAGGTTGCTGAACGGTGCCGCGCCGTCCACCGGCCGGGGCAGCCCGCTCGGGGCGTCCGGGGCGGTGCTCGCACGGGCGAACAGGCCCTTGAGTCCGGGGTCGACGGTCCACTCGCCCGCCGTCAGCCGCTGTTCGAGCAGCTCGTGCAACTCCTCGGCGCGGGCCAGCAGTTCCGGCTCCCGCTCCCGGTCGTACGGGCCGGTGGTGTCGAGCACCAGCACCCGCCGCGGGCCCTCGCCGCCGAGCCGGGCGGCGGCGGTCAGGGCGAGCGCGGCCCCGGCCGAGTGGCCGAGCAGCTCGTACGGCAGGCCGGTGACGGAGCAGGCGGCGGTGACGACCCGTTCGAGGTCGGCCAGCTGCCCGTCCAGGCCCCAGTCGGCGCACCGGGGGCCGATCCGCTCGGGGGTGAGCGCGTCCTCGCGCGGGGTGGTGCCGAGCACCAGGCAGCCGTGGTCGGCGAGGAAGCGGGCGAGGCTGCGGCCCTGGGCGGTGCAGTAGTTGGCGGCGACGTTGAGACCGCCGCCCGGCAGCAGGTGGGCCACCCGGTCCGCGGTGCGCGGGTCGCCGAGGACGTCGACGGTGAACCGGTCCCCGGACGGTCCGACCGGGACGGTGAGCCGGTGGTGGTCGCGGTCGATCCGTACCACCGCCGGGTCGTCGCACCCGAGTGCCGCCGCCAACTCCCCGACGATGTCGCTGCCCACCGCTGCCCCCTCCTGTGCCCGGCCGCCCGGGACGCCGGACGGTGCGCACCAGTGTGACGCATGGTCCGGACGGGCTCGCAGGTCGGTCGGTCGGCCGGTCGGTCGGTCGGTCGCCCGGGGGCTCCGGGGGCGGCTCAGCCCTTGCGCAGGGCGAGGAAGCGGCGGCCGTGCGAGGTCCAGCGCTCCGCCTCCGCCAGGCCCGCGGCGCGGGAACGCCGCAGGGCGGCGGCCGTGCCGAGCCGGGCCCAGGGGAAGGCCGGGCCGAGCCGCCCGTCCGGTCCCTCCACCCGGACGACGGCCCGCTCGTCCACCTCCTCCGGTTCCACCTCCACCAGCAACAGCCCGTCCGGGGCGAGGAGTTCGGCGCTCCGGCGGAGCAGTGCGTCCGGGTCGCCGCCGATGCCCAGATTGCCGTCGGCGAGCAGGGCGGCGCCCCAGCGGCCCTCGGCGGGCAGCCGGTCGAACACCGAGCGGCAGAGCGCGGCGCCGCCGAGGCCCACCGTGCGGGCCACCGCCGCCCTGGTCACGTCCACGCCGAGCGCGGGCACCCCGAGGGCGAGCAGCTCCGCGACCAGGCGGCCGGGGCCGCAGCCGAGGTCCAGGACGGGCGCTGCGAGCCGGGCGCAGCGCCGCAGCAGGCTGTGGTCGGCGCCGGCCGCCGGGGCGCACCAGCGCTCGATGTCCAGGTGCAGCCGCCGGCCGTCCTCGCGGCGCAGCCAGAGCGGGCCGAAGCCGGTGCGGACGGCCTCGGCGAAGGGGTCGTCCACCCAGGGCGCGGCGAGGCTCAACCCGCCACCTCCGGAACGGGGTCGAGGGCGCGCAGCCGGGCGGCGAAGCGGCTGTGCGGGGCCTGGTCGGCGACCAGCCGGGCGTCCTCGACGGTGTCCACGTCGGTCAGCCCGGGCAGCCGGTGGACGGTCAGTCCCGCCTGCGCCAGGCGGTGCAGCAGGGCGGCGCCGGTGCCGGGGGTGGACATCGGCACGCCGTGCAGCAGCCGGGCCGCCAGCCGCTCGGTCGGCCGGGCCAGGCCCAGGGCCCAGAACCCGCCGTCGGCCGCCGGGCCGTACCAGGCGTCCAGGCCCGGCCGCCGGGCGGCGGACAGCGGCTCGGCCAGTGCGGCCGGGTCCAGCTGCGGGGTGTCCATGCCGACCAGCAGGGCCGGGGCGTCCGGGGCCAGCCGGGCGGCGTGGGCGAAGGCGGCGGCCAGCCGGCGGTCCAGGCCGCCGGCGCACTGGGGGACGACCTCCCAGCCCGGCGGCAGCCAGCCGCCCGGCTCGCCGTCCAGGACCAGCAGCCGCCGCCCGGCGGGCATCGCGGACAGGGCGTGCAGGGTGTCGGTCAGGGCGGCCTCGGCGAGCGCCGCGGCCTGCGCGGGAGTGCACGGTGGGGTGAGCCGGGTCTTCACCCGGCCGGGCATCGGCGCCTTGGCGATCACCAGCAGGGTCGGCGGCGGCGCCGCCAGCACCGCACGCATGTCGCGGACGGCCTGCCGGGTGCCGCGCAGGGTGCCGGTCACTTTGGAGCGGCCCGCGCGCGGCAGGTAGTCGACCGGGGTCTCGGCGATCCGCAGCCCGGCGGCCGAGGCCGCGAGCACCATCTCCAGCGGGTAGCCGGAACGCCGGTCGCCGAGCCCGAGGGCCAGCAGCCGTTCGCGCCGGGCGGCCCGCATCGGGCCGAGGTCGTGCAGCGGGGCGCCGGTGCGGGCCCGCAGCCGCCGGGCCAGCACGGCGTTGGCGAGCCGGGCGTGCACCGGCCAGGCGCCGGCGGTGGCGGGTCGGCGGCGCCCGAGGACCAGGTCGGCCGTGCCGGCCAGCACCGGTCCGGTCACTCGAGGGAGTTGGGCGGGGTCGAGCGAGCCGTCGCAGTCCAGGAAGCAGACCAGCTCGGCGGTGGCGGCGAGCAGCCCGGCGTGGCAGGCGGCGCCGAAGCCGCGCCGGGGCTCCTCGACCACGGTCGCGCCGAGCGAGCGGGCCAGTTCGGCGGAGCCGTCGCGCGAACCGTTGTCCACCACGACGGCCCGCCAGCCGGTCGGGATGCGTCCGAGCACCCAGGGCAGGGCGGCGGCCTCGTCCAGACAGGGCAGTACGACGTCGACGACCGGGGCGAGGGGGAGGGGAGGAGTCACGCCGGTCACGCTAGCCGCGCCGGGCGGTGGCGGAGCCGAGCCGCGCCCTTACGGAAGTACGACGTCGGGGCGGTGCGCCCCGTTCGGGGGACGGCCGGGGACGGCCGGGGAGCCGCCCGGCCGCGCGGCGGATCTTACGGAACTCGGACGTGCCGTCCGGGTGGCCGCCGTCGGCCGCCGTCGGCTCGTATCCTCGGCGAGGTGAACGAGAGCCCCACCGCCGCCGCACCGGCGCCCGCCGCCGGGCCGATGCCTGCCGCCACCGCATCGGCGCCTGCCGCCACCGCTCCGGTGACCCGGCCCGGCCGCATCCTGGTGGTCGACGACGACCCCACGGTGGCCGAGGTCGTCGCCGGCTATCTGACCCGCGCGGGCCACCACGTCGACCGCGCCGCCGACGGCCCCCGGGGCCTCGCCCTGGCCCGTACCGCCCCCCGCCCGGACCTGGTGGTCCTGGACCTCATGCTGCCGGGCATCGACGGCCTGGAGATCCTGCGCCGGCTGCGCACCGACCCGGACGGCGCCGAGCTGCCGGTCGTGCTGCTCACCGCCAAGGGCGACGAGACGGACCGGATCCTCGGGCTCGAACTCGGCGCGGACGACTACGTCACCAAGCCGTTCAGCCCGCGCGAACTCGTCCTGCGGGTCCAGTCGGTGCTGCGCCGCTCCCGGGCGGGCTCGGCGGGCTCGGCGGGCACGGCGGACGCGGCGGAAGGGCCGGGCGGTGGGCGGCTGGTCTCGGGCGACATCGCGCTAGACCCGCAGGCCCGCCGGGCGTACCGGGGCGGACGTGAACTGGCGCTGACCCTACGGGAGTTCGACCTGCTGGCGTTCCTGCTCCGGCACCCGCACACGGTGTTCTCCCGGCAGGAGCTGATGGAGCGGGTGTGGGGCTGGGACTTCGGCGACCTCTCGACGGTGACCGTCCACGTGCGCCGGGTGCGCGAGAAGATCGAGGACGACCCGGCCGCGCCGAGGCTGGTCGCCACGGTCTGGGGCGTCGGCTACCGCTACGACCCGGCACCGGCCGAGGGCGCGGGGACCGGCCGGAAGGGCGGCCCGGCGTGAAGGACCTGCTGCTGATCGCGCTGTTCGCCGCACTCGGCGCGGGCGGGGCGGGCCTGCTCGGCTGGGCGGCCGTCCGGCTGCTGCGCCGCCGCTCGCTCGCGCTGTCGCTGTTCTGCGTCGCCGCCGTGACGGTGCTGGCGGTCACCTCCGGGACCTTCGCGGTGGCCCAGGCGATGTTCCTGTCCCGGCACGACCTCGGAGTGGTGATCACGGTGCTGGCGATGGCCGCGGTGGTCTCGCTGGCCACCGCCGCGCTGCTCGGGCGCCAGGTGGTGGCCGGGAGCCGGGCGCTGACCGCGGCCGCCCGGACGGTCGGCAGCGAGGGCGGGTTCGCCGCGCCCGAGCGCCCACTCGGTCTGGAACTGGCGCAGCTCGGAGCCGAGTTGGCCGCCACCAGTGCCCGGCTGGCTGAGTCCAGGGCGCGTTCGCAGGCCCTGGACACCTCCCGGCGGGAGCTGATCGCCTGGATCTCGCACGACCTGCGCACCCCGCTGGCGGGCCTGCGCGCCATGGCGGAGGCCCTGGAGGACGGCGTCGCCGAGCGCCCCGAGGAGTACCTGCGGCGGATGCGGACCGAGGTCGAACGGCTCACCGGGATGGTCGACGACCTCTTCGAGCTCTCCCGGATCCAGGCGGGCGCGCTGGCCCTGTCGGTGTCCCGGGTGTCCGTGTACGACCTCGTCGACGAGGCGCTCGCCGGGGCCCACCCGCTGGCCCGGCAGCGCGGGGTCCGGCTGGAGGGCGGTCCGGTCGCGGCCGAGCCCGTCGAGGTGGACTCCGGGGAGATCACCCGGGTGCTGGGCAACCTGCTGGTCAACGCGATCCGCTCGACCCCCGAGGACGGCGTGGTCGCGGTCTCCGCCCGCCGGGAGGCGGACGAGGTGGTGCTCGCCGTCACCGACGGCTGCGGCGGCATCCCGGAGCCGGACCTGCCCCGGGTGTTCGAGACGGGCTGGCGCGGCAGCGCCGCCCGCACCCCGCCGCCGGCCGGCCCGGGCGGCGCCCGGGAGCGGGGCGAGGGCGGCGCCGGACTCGGGCTGGCCATCGTCCGGGGCATCGTGGAGGCCCACGCCGGACAGGCCCGGGTCCGCAACGTCGCCGGGGGCTGCTGCTTCGAGATCGTCCTGCCGGCCGCCCGGGGCTGAGCACCTCCGGGGGCCGAGCCGACCGGGTCCGCTCAGGCCCGCTGCGCCGCCGCCGCGAACTCCACCATCCCGTCGGCGAAGCCCACCCGGGCCCGCCAGCCCAGCTCCGCGCGCAGCCGCGCGGAGTCCGCGGTGATGTGCCGGACGTCCCCGAGCCGGTACTGCCCGGTCACCACCGGCGCCGGCCCGCCGTGGGCGGCGGCCAGGGCCCCGGCCATCTCGCCGACCGTCCGGACCTCGCCACTGCCCGTGTTGTACGCCCGCACGCTGCCCGGGGCCCGGTCGCCGACCGCCGTGAGCGCGGCCAGGTTGGCCGCCGCGACGTCCCGGACGTGGACGAAGTCCCGGCGCTGCCCGCCGTCCTCGAACACCCGCGGCGCCTCGCCCCGGGCCAGCGCCGAGCGGAACAGCGAGGCCACTCCCGCGTACGGGGTGTCGCGCGGCATCCCCGGCCCGTACACGTTGTGGTAGCGCAGCGTCAGGAGCCGGCCCCCGCAGGCGCGGGCCCAGGCGCCGGACAGGTGTTCCTGGGCGAGTTTGGTGGCGGCGTACACGTTGCGCGGGTCGGCCGGGGCGTCCTCGGCGACCAGGCCGGGGCGCAGCCCGGCGCCGCACTCGGGGCAGGGCGGCTCGAAGCGTCCGGCGTCCAGCTCGCCGGGGTGCCGGGGGCCGGGGGCGACCTCCCCGTGCTCGGGGCAGCGGTAGCGGCCCTCGCCGTAGACCACCATCGACCCGCCGAGGACGAGGCTGCGCACCCCCGCCCGGGCCATGGCGGCGAGCAGGACGGCGGTGCCCAGGTCGTTGCAGCCCGCGTAGGCGGGCGCGTCGTCGAGGTCCAGGCCGAGCCCGACCATGGCGGCCTGGTGGCAGACCGCGTCCACCCCGGCCAGCGCGGCCTCGACGGCCTCCGCGTCCCGGACGTCCGCGTGCCGGAAGTCGACGCCGTCCGGCAGCGCGGGGACCGCCCCGGTGGGGTGGACGGCGGGCAGCAGCGCGTCCAGGACGCGGACTTCGTGGCCCGCCGCCGCGAGGGCCCGTACGACGGCCGAACCGATGAACCCGGCGCCGCCGGTGACCAGAATCCTCATGACCGGGGACGCTACCGCCCGCGGCCCCGGCGAACGGCCGATCCGGCGTCCGTGTCACGCTTCGGTAAGGAACCGCGCGGAGACGCCCCGGTCGACCGTGAGGTAGCGCTGGGTAGAGATGACATGTACGCTGCGTGTCGCCGGATGAACAGTCGACGGGCCCGGCCGTTGCTCCGTGGGGGGAGTCACGCCCAGGCCCGGTCGCCGGTCGGGGCTCGGTCGCGCTCGTGGGGGAGTTGCGGCCGGGCCCGTATCCGGTTGTCAGTACTCTTCCCGCCGGCCCGCCCCACCAGACCTGACAACCGTCCAGCGGGCACCCGGTTCCAGGCGCATCCGTCCAGAACGGCCGCCCGGCGGTGCGGAGTTGAACCGTCCCCCGCACGCGGGCCGTTCAGCCGCGGGCGGCGGCGATCCGCTGCCGGAGCGCGCCGCGGCCTCCCGCGTTGCTGTCAGCCCGCCTTCCAGGCGAGGGGCTTGCCGTCCTTGTCGATCCACAGCAGGTTCGTCAGCGGCTTGTCGCTCGGCGCCAGGTAGATCGCGCACTCGTGCTCGCTCTGCCCCTTGACGAAGTCCTTGCCGCCCTTCGGGACGTCGCTCTCGCACTTCGGGAAGCTGCTGAGCAGGTCGACCTTGCGGGCCTGGGCGGTGTCGCTCACCATCACCCGCAGCTGCCGGTTGAAGTAGAGCTCGAAGATCCCGTTGCCGCCGGTGTGGGTGTAGGTGACGTTCACGTAGTACGGCGTCTTCCCGGTCATGTCCTCCGGCTTGAGGAACTTGGCCAGGTCACCGATGTCACCCTTGACCACGCTCGTCGGGGCGATGCTGAGCGAGATGTCGCCCTTGTCACCGTCGTGGTAGGTGCCCTGGGCCTTCGCCCCGACCGCCGGGGCCCCCGCGAAGCGACCGCCCGCGACGGCGCTCTGGCTCGGGCTCGAACCCGGCTGAGCGGGGTCGGAGGCCGCGGAGGTGACGGACGGCGCGGCCGTGCCGGCCGTCCCTCCCGCCGAGGCGGCCGACGACGGCCCGGCGACGGGGGCGTCCGCGCCGCTCTGGTCCGGCCCGCAGGCACTCAGCAGAAGGGCGAGCGCCGCGGTCGCGGGCACGGCCGAGCGCAGCAGGAGGTCGGTACGCATGAAAGGGACTCCGTGGCAGGGGTTGGTGGGAGGACGAGGACTCGGCCGCCCGCAGTGACCCGTGGAACCTCGGAGCCACCGCCGGACGCAGGCCCATGCTCCGGCAGCCGCAGCCCTCCCCGCCTGAGTACGCGTACTCAGACGCGGCCGGCGCTGCTACTCGATCACGCCAGTACAGGTGGACGGCCGCCCGGTCACCCCTCGACGACGCATCTGCGCACGGTCAGGTGCTGCCGGGGCTGTACCGCGCGCTCGGGGGCGTCGTGGTCCACCTCAGCTCCGGTACGCCTCTCACAGCGGGGGACACCGAACAGACGATCAGCACGTCGCCAGTGAGTGCCATGACAGACGTGTGGCCCTTGTAGTCCAGCGCTCGACCGGCCAGGCGTTCGCCCTGGACAACGAGCTCGGTATCCGTTGCAGGCGTGGCCGTGACGTCCCGTAGAACCCTCTCCATGAGCTGCGGCATGCGCAGTCCGGTGTGTTCGCCCGCCGCCCACAGAGCCTGAGCAATGAATCTGGCGGCGGACGCCTCGTGATGCATCCGCGGCGGTGGCGCGTCCTTCCCGGGAACGGGTCGGATGGTTTCCACCGCGGCGACGGGGAGGGAAGACCTGGTATAGGCGATCTCGACCATTGTCGGAGTCCCATCGGTGGCTCCCCTGTCGATATTCCACATCCAGGAGTCGTCAATCCATGCGAGATCGGCGACCGGCCTACCGAGGCTTTCGAGGACTTCCTTCGGGAACGGCCTTTCGCCGTCGTCATCGTGGGAATCTCCGCCTGTGAAGAACAAGGTTGAACCCTTCGAAGTTCGTAGGGGCGGTGCGGCACCTGTCGAGGTATCGCACCGCCCCTACCTCGTTTGCAGACCTGCTCCTCGCCGGGCGAGGCGCCCTTCTTGACCGGGTACTCGGAGCCTCTGGTGGCCTTCTCGTTGTACCCGGTGAAGCTCATCCCGACCTTCATCGCGTGCGAGGCGGGCTTGCTGTCCTGGCTGGCAGCCTTGGGCAGGGCCGGAGAATGCCACCACAACGGCGCCGCAGGCCACTGGGGTACACGGAGAGAAGCTATCTCGAACATCCTCCGCACGCCACCTATTAATCCCCGTGCGATTCGGAATGGGAGAATCCTGATCCGAATCGATGGTGAATCATTGCTGGTTGCCTGAAACGCAGTCAGGACGAACTAGTTCCACTTCCCGGGGGGGCGCGAATGTGGCGGAAGTCAATCTTCGGGGGTCCTGGGGCCGCCGACTCGGCGGCGGCAGCGCACTTGCCCCCCGATCCGGTCGTCGTCGCGCTGACGACCACCAATGCGATTCAGCTGGCCCACCGTCCGGCGCGACGTTCTCGACATACCGCGCTGCCACCCGCAGTCGGACGTCCGCACAGGTGGTGCTCAAACTCGAGCACTCACCGGGCCCCGAAGACCGCTGCTGCGAAGGCTTCGTCTGCCGGAGCGCCAATGACCTCACTGCGGACGAGTCCTTGCAGCCGTCGACGTACGTTTGGGGGGCGGGGCTCCGTACTTCCTCGGAGCTGCGCCATTTCCGGGAGCAATGGATGCGAGAATGTGGCGCGCTCGGTCCAGTAGAGCATTGGTGGAACGCGGATGAGAATCACGGACCGCTATGGTGTGCCGACGCTTGGGAAGTATCGCGGGCAGGATTCCTTGCGGGGTCACCATGATGTGATTGTGAAGGACGACCGTGTGTACGATGCCTGGACAGGACCGGGTGGTGGACCGATGGATGTGTATAGAAGCCAATTCGAGTATGGTGACGACCTAGTCTTCACTCCCCTCCACTAGAAAGAGGCTGGTCGTGGACTTCTCTACCCTCCTCCAGAACGTGCAGCGCAGGCCCGGAGCTTATGGCCTGGATGGCTCGTATCGAGAATTCGTCGCCTTCATCAATGGATGCGATGCAATGCAGGACTGGGGACTGCTTAAGGGATTTGGCGAGTGGCTTGCCGAGAGGCTTGGGCATGGTGCGAATCTCGTTTGGTGGGAGCTGGTTCGCCAGATCTTTGTATCGGATCATGGAAGCGTGACAGGTGAGTCAGATGATGAGGCTCTGTGCAGTCGGATGTTCGTTCTGATGGGTGAGTTTCTAGCCCACGAAACTGCGTAACCCTGCGTGAAGAGGCGCTACCGGAATCCATTCCCGGTAGGGCCTCTTCACGCTTTGACGGCAGTAGTTGACCGCAACGTCAGTGGACAGGTGCTGCACAGAGCGGCGGACCGTCGCCGTCGTCGGGGTCGCGGTCGAGTGCCTCGGGTTGTGGAAGCGGATCTGGTGCAGGTGCGCTCGGCGGAGGAGGGCGTTGAAGTGTCGAGTGAGGGTGGCAGGCTCGATGGGGCGGGAGGGTGATGCGATGTTCGGAGCTGGCTGTTTGCTTTATGCAGCCGAAAGGATGACATGAATCAAGAAGAATATCGGGCAAGGAGGGAAGGGATAGCTCGAACCCTTCAGGAGCGATGGAGTCGTGATGGATCGGTGATTGGGGTCCTGCATCTCCTGATCTCGGAGATCGGCCCGAGAGGCGACATGGGAGCCGTGGCGTTTGCCGTGGTCGGGTGCATGCATGACGCGTTTGATATGTCGTTGATGGAAGCCCGCCGACTCTCGAGATGGCATGCCATCGGAGGGGATCTCTCGGACACAGAGATCGAGCAGCGATTCGCGACCCTGGTTCCTCGCGGGCCTGACTCCTAGTACATTGATCCATTCCTCAGGACTGTTCCTGCGGGACCACGGAAAGCTCTGCACTCCCGTGGTCGCTTCCGTGGCGGAGGATCACCAGCCCGCGCCAGCGGGATAGGAGGAGGCCACTTCCCGAGCGCAGGACACTCCTGAGTGTTCGCCGGCGCTGAGCGAGAGCCCCACTGACGTGAAGTCGGTGGGGCTCTCGTGCCCTTCCGGGGGCAACGCTGATGCTGCCTGAGGGCTCTGCCGATGGGTCGATGGCGTGGCCCGGTGCGTCGGAGGTTGCGGCTCTGGAGCTGCCTGCGGTGGAGAAGCCCGCTCGCCAGGACGGACGCTCCGGCCCCGAGCATGCGGCCGGTTCGTGGCCTGGCGAAGCTGCGATCAAACCTGGTGATCGCTTGTCGCGCGTGAGTATGTGAGCAGGTGTCCCACCGTAGGCGGCCGAATCAGGTCGCGGGGGCGTGTCGCGGCGGATGCCACACCATCCGGTCAACGGTCCCAATCAGTCATATTCGTAAAGCGGTTGCTGGTCGAAACGGGCAGCCGTCCAGGGGGCACCGACAAGCACCGGGCGCGGCAGCGGGACTACGTCCACCTGGCCGGGTCGGTGGGGTCCGTGCGGCCGTCGGTCGGCGCGCTCCGGGACCGGCTCGCCGGGGACCCTGGCTGGACGGTGCACGAGATCGCCGCCGAGGGGAGCTGCCCTGGCCGGTCGGCCGGTGGTGTGAGCGGTGGAGCCGCGTCCGCGGGTAGTCAGAGGTGCAGTTCCATCCGTTGTTCCACGGTGTCCAGACCGAACTTGTGGGCCGGCCGGGAGAGGGTCAGTTCGAACCCGGCGGTCGCGTAGAGGTGGTGGGCGGCGTCGAGGCCGGTGATCGTCCAGAGCAGCACGCCCTCGTAGTCGCGCTGGCGGGCCTCGGTCAGGGCGAGGTCGAGCAGACGGCGGCCCAGGCCGCGGCCGCGGGCCGCCGGGTCGAGGACCACCCAGCGCAGCTGGCCCCAGCCGGGGCGCTCCTCGGCGCGGACCAGGCCGACGGCTCCGACGACCCGGCCGTCCAGTTCGGCGACCCACAGGCGGCCGGGTGCTGCGGAGCCCTCGACGGCGCTGGCCAGCACCAACTCGGCCATGCCGGCGGCGACGTAGGCCTCCATGGTGGCGTCCATGCCGTACTCGCGGGTGTACAGGACGCCGTGCAGGGCCGCGACGGCGCCCAGGTCCCCGGGCCGGTCGGCCTCGCGGACGGTCACGGTTCCGGGTGCGGTGGTGGCCATGGCTCCATCCCCTTCCACTGAAACACTCGTTTCAGTGGAACGATAGACCACGTGTCCACCCCAGCCCCCGCACCCAGCCACCCCGCGCCGCGCCGCCCGTCGGTGCGCCGCGAGGACCTGCTCGCCGCGACCGTCCGGTACGTCGCCGAGCACAACGTGTCCGACCTCTCGCTGCGCCCGCTCGCGGCCGGGATCGGCACCAGCCCGCGTGTGCTGCTCTACCTCTTCGGCTCGAAGGAGGAACTGGTGCGGGCCGTGCTGGCGGTCGGCCGGGCCGAGCAACTGGCGCTGCTGGAACGCTCGGAGGAGGAGGGTGGCAGCGCCCGGGAGACCCTCGAACGGCTCTGGGCCTGGCTGGCGGACCCCGGACGCCGGGGCGCGCTGCGGCTGTTCTTCGAGGGGTACGTCCGGGCCTTCGGGCAGGTCGAACCCTGGCGGGACTTCGGCACCGCCTCGCTGGCGGAATGGCTCCCCCCGCGGGGGGGGGGGGGGGGGCGGCCGCCCGCGCCCCCCCCCCGGGGGGGGCGGCGGGGGCGGCGGGGGGGGCGGGGGCCG
>NZ_JBHYGR010000014.1:98185-107509 GCF_042738155.1 Kitasatospora sp. NPDC059088
CACCGGGGGGGGGTATTGCGCCCCCCCGGGGGTGGGGGATGCGCCCCCCCCGGGGGCGGGGGTGCCCCCCGCCCCCGGGCCCAACCCCACCGTGGTGCTCGCCGTGCTGCGCGGGCTGCTGCTGGACCTGCTGGCCGGTGGGGGCGAGGCCGACGCGGCACGGGTGCAGGCCGCCTGGCGGGACTTCCTGGACGCGACCCTCGACTGAAGCCGCAGCCGGGGTGCTCAGAGCATCCGGGCGGTGGTGGGGGCGTCCGCCCCCTGGCGGCGGGCGTCGCGCCGGGCCAGGCCCGGGGTCGGGCCGGTGCCCAGGACCCGGCCGGCGCCGAGGGCCAGCCAGCTGCCGGGCGGGGTGCCCTCGGGTGCGGGCGCGGCCAGCGCGGCCGCGAGTTCGGTGCCGGACGGCGCCGGTGCCGGGCCGGGCCGCCCCTCGCGCCAGCGGGCGGTGGTGCGCTCACCGCCCGTACGCCGCCGCCAGTACAGGTGCTGGGCGACGATCAGCGGCCCGAGCGCGGTCAGCAGCGGGAAGCCGCCGGACAGCGCGCCGAGGGCGAAGCAGGCACTGACGGCGCTGGTCACCAGGACGCCCGTGAGCGCGGCGGACCAGGCCGCCGCCCGGCCGTAGGCCTTCGCCGCGACCAGCGGAAACAGGACCAGCAGCAGCAGGTCACCGAGGCCGAGGCCGACCGGCCGGTCCCCGCCGGTGAGGGCCAGCATCGGCGCGAACGGCCGGTCCTGGACCTGTGCGAAGAAGCGGGCCGTGGTGTCGGTGAGCGTGGTGGCGGCCAGGTCGTACGCGGTGAGCACGGCGGCCAGCGCGGCCGTGTGCCCGGCCCGCAGGCCGCTCTGCGTCCACAGGTTGGCGACCCCGACCACCGCGACGGCGATCAGCAGGCCGCTGCCCGCCCGGGCCCCGCCCGGGTGGCCGGTGAGGGCGGCCAGCGCGGTGGCGGCGGTGCCGGCCAGGGCGGCGGCCCAGGACCACGGCGCGGCCCGCAGCCCGGCGGTGGTGAGCAGCGGGGCGAGGGTGAACTGCACGGCCAGGCACAGGACCAGGCCGAACACGGCGGAGACGGCCGCCCCGGGCAGCGCGGTGTACAGCAGCGGCGCGAGGACCACGCCGGTGCACAGCACGGCGACGTCGCCCCCGGTGTACACCCCGACCGGCGGCCGGGGCATCCGGACCCGGGCCAGGTAGCGGGCCGCGACGGCGATCTCGACGGCGACGGCGGCGCTCAGCGCGGTGAGCGCGAGGGGGCTGACGCTCATCCAACGCCTCCTGGGGTCGGTGGCGCCGGGGCAATGGCGCCCGGTGCCTCGAAGCTGTGCTCGCGCAGGTCGGCGCGGACGGGCGCGGTCGGCGGCATGGTGGCCCGGTCCTCGTGCAGCACGACGGCGGACAGCCGCAGGCCGGCCGCCGCCGCCCGCTCCTCCAGCCGCCCGAGCAGGGCGGTCGCGGGCAGCCGGGGGACCAGCAGGTGCAGCCGGGCCGGGCCGGTCGGCCCCGCGGGCCCCTCGGTGAGCGCGTACCGGGCGGGCAGCGGGACTTCGGGCTCGGCCTCCACCAGGTCGAGCACCTCGCGGGTGGTGACGGCGGTGCTCAGCGGGCCGGACCAGCGGCCGAGGATCCCGGAGGTGGCCGGCAGGTGGGCGAGTTCGCAGTCCGGCGGCCCGTCCGGGAGGCGGACCAGGTCCCCGGTGGCGTACCGCAGCAGCAGGGTGCACTCGCGGTAGGGCACGTACGGGGTGTGCACCACGGTGCCGATCCCGCCCGGGGCGGTCGGTTCCCCGCTGACCGGGTCCAGCACCTCCAGGTGCCCGAACTCGGTGGTGTGGTGCAGATGCCCCTCGGTGCAGGGGCTCGCGCCCGAGGGCAGGATCTCGGTCATCAGGTACGCCGAGGCCACGGCCGCGCCGAACACCGCCTCGGCCCGGCGGCGCAGCGGTGCGGACAGCACCTCGCCGCCGACGCTGATCGACTCCAGCCCGAAGTCGCCGTGCTGCCAATTCTGTTGCTCGGCCTCCTGGACGAGTGCGGCCAGGTAGGAGGCGGAGGTGGTCAGATGGGTGATCTGCGGCGCCCGGCCGGGCAGGCCGAGCGGGGCGGCCAGGCGGTCCAGCGCCAACGCCGGGTCGACGGTGCCGAACTGGACGAAGCCGGCGCCGGCCCGGGTGGTCGACTCCTCGGCGTAGACCAGCGGCAGGGTGGCGCGCGAGCAGCCCGCGTAGGCGACGGTGTGGCGCGGCCGCAGGCCGAGGCCGAGCACGGCGGAGATGGTGCTGAACGCGATGGCGGTCTCGATCTCGGCCCGGGAGAACCACACCGCGGTGGGGGTGCCGCTGGTGCCGGTGGTGAGCGCCATCAGGGCGGGCGAGGCGGCGGCGGAGACGAAGGCGGCGGGCAGCGCTTTCAGCGCCTGCTTGGGGGTGACCGGCACGCGCGACCAGTCCTCGGGCTCCAAGGTCGCCGGATCGAGGTCGAGTTCGGCGAACCGCCGGCGGTAGTAGGCGGTGTGCCGGACGGCGGCGCGGGCGGTGGCGCGCAGGCTGCGCCGGGCCACCTCGCGGCGCAGCTGGGGGTCGACGTGCCCGGCCCGGCCGGGCAGCAGTGCCGAGTCCTCGCCGGGCTCGCCGAACTCGGCGATGGTGTCGACCAGGTCGCGGGCGAGGCGTTCCAGGTCGCCGGGACGGATCCGGCGGTTCGTCAGGATCGCTGCACCGTAGCGCAGTTGACTGATGGCGGTCGCGAACAAGCGGGCTCCCCGGGCCAGGGTCGGACGGTACGCCACCCGGCCCTGGCCGGGGTCGGCCGGATCAGGCCATGTGCAGGAACATCGCGGCGGTGAGGGTGCTGTAGGCGTACTTGAGGTAGTGCTTGACCATGGTCGGTTCCTCCTCCGTGCGGGCGCGCGGCCGTACGGGTCGCGCGCTGCGGTGTCGCCCGCGGCCGAGAAGTGGTCGCCGGGCAGCGGCAGTGTAGGCACGGAGCGGGGTCCCGGAACAGCCCATGTGCATGGGTAATTCCTCGACGATTCACCTCAGTTGTCGGCGGGCGCCGGTGGAGCGGCGCCCGCCGATGATCGACTTCCTGCTGTCACGGCAGAGTCGGTGAGGTCAGAAGTCCAGGTCGGGGAAGTCGTAGCCGTCCCACAGCGCGCGCTCGTCGTCGTGGGGCGCGTACCGGACGCTCGGTTCGAGGTCCCAGATCCGGGTGGCGCGGGAGTCGGGGGTGTAGCACGGCCAGCCCGGCCCGTCGCCGTGGGCGAAGTCCGTCCAGGCCGTCATCATCCGGTCGGACAGCCGGGTGAGCGCGGGCCGCTGCTCGGCCACGGTCTGCGCGCCGCGCGGGAACCGGTCGAGCTGCAGACCGCCGAAGACGAAGGGCAGTTCCAGGGTGTGCGCGGCCCCCAGGTTCTGGGCGGCCGGCAGCCCGGGGACGTACGGCACGTGCCAGTCGAACTGGTAGACGTAGGTGGGCCGCCAGCGGGACTGCGCCTCGGCGAGGCGCAGGGTGGGGATCCGCTCCGTCTGGTCGGTGAGCATCGCGTTGACCACCCGGCCCTCGGGCAGCCCCGGGCGGTTCGCCGCGTACCGGTCGTACATCCGCTGCTTGCGGTCGGCGAGCACGGCGGGGAAGGTCCGGTAGCCGCTCAGCGGCAGGTCCAGCACGGACGGGTTGAACAGCGCCCAGAAGTCGGTCTCGTTCTCGGTGGTGCCGGCCATCACCTCGACGTGGCGGGCACTGCCGGCGGCGACCCGCTCGACCACCGGGCCGGGGATCAGCGAGCCGTCGATCCAGGGGCCGAAGAAGACGGCCGCGGACGGCCCGGACAGGCCGCCCTGGGCGCGTTGCTGGAGTTCCAGGACCTCGCGGGTGGTCAGCCGGTCGAGGTCCGCCACCGCGTGGATGCCGCCGGTCGTGAACACGTGCTCGGCGGCGCGCCGCGCGGAGCCGGCGGTGTGCACCAGGTAGCCCGGGCCGCTCTGCACGACGGCCCGCCGGAACAGCCGCTCCGGGTGGTCGCCCGCCAGCATCGCGCTGATCGAGACGGCGCCCGCGGACTGCCCGAACACGGTGACGTCCGCGGGGTTCCCGCCGAAGGCCGCGACGTGCCGGTGCACCCACTCCAGGGCGGCCAGTTCGTCCCGCAGGCCGTTGTTGCCCGAGCCCGCGTAGGCCGGGTCGAGGCCGCCGAGTTCCGTCCAGCCCAGGATGCCGAGCCGGTAGTCCAGGTTCACCACCACCGCGTCGCCGCGCACCGCCATCCGGCCGCCGTCGAACACCGGCTCCTCGGCGGAGTCCAGTTGGAACGCGCCGCCGTGGAGGAACACCATGACGGGCTTGTGCCCGCCCCCGGTGCGCGGTGCCCACACGTTCAGGTGCAGGCAGTCCTCGACGCCCTCCCCGCCCGCGCCCAGGTCCTCCGGGCAGCCCGGCCTCTCCTCCACCGCCCGCAGCGTGCCGCCCCACGGCTCCTGCGGCCGCGGCGGCCGGAACCGGTTCGCCCCGGTGGGCGCCGCCGCGTACGGAACCCCGAGGAAGGCGCAGCGGCCCTCCTGCGCCACCCCCTCCACCCGGCCCAGCGAGGTCACGGCGCGACACCCGTGCCCCTGCCGGCCGTCGGCCGCCAGGGCCTCCCGGGCCCCCGCCGATCCGGCCGGCGCCAACGCCAGCAGCGTGGCCGCGGCCGTCGCCGCCCACCTCTTCACCCTGTGCACGCGCACCTCCGACTCCGCACCCGCGACCCCCGGCCGGGGCCGCGACGTGACACGGCCCCAGCCTGGCGGGCGGCCTGACGCCGTGTCATAGGCGCGCGGGTGGAGCTGCCCCCCCCCACCCCCGGGTGGAGCGGGTGGAGGCCGACCCGGGCATGTCCTCCGGACCCGAAGGGGTGAACGGCGCTAACGTTCCGTCCGATTCCGATCACGTGCAGCGAACGAAAAGCGAACGAAAGGGGCCACCGTGTCCGACACCGCGAAGCGCCGGATCTTCTCCATGCTCGACACCGACGGCGACGGCGTCATCTCCCACTCCGAGTACCTGGCCCGGGTCGAGCGGGCCGCCGCGGCCGCCGGGCGCGACCGCCACGACCCGCTGGTCCTCGTCGCGCGGGACACCCACGAGGAGGTCTTCCGGCAGCTGTCCGCCGGCCGGGACCAGGGGGTCACCTTCGAGGCGTACAGCTCCTGGGCCGGCCACGACGCCTTCGAGGAGACCTGCCGGCCCGCGCTCGGCTCCCTGTTCGACCTCGCCGACGCGGACGGCGACGGCCGCCTGGACCGCAAGGAGTTCATCCGGCTGCGCACCGCCTCGGGCAATGCGGAGCAGGACGTCGACGCGGCCTTCGACGTCCTCGACGCGGACCGGGACGGCTTCGTCGACCGCGAGGCCTACCTGCTGGGCATCCGGGACTTCCTCACCACCGGCGCCTCCGCGCTGGCCGGCGCCTACGGCTCCGACTGATCGCCGGCGCCGACGCCGGGGAACGCCGAGCGGCTCCTCCCCAGGGCGGGGAGGAGCCGTGGCACGGGCAACGGCAGCGGGGCGGCTACTCGTGCCGCAGGGCGCCGGGGCCCATCAGGCGCAGCAGCTGCGGCAGCCCCAGGACGGTGGTGAGCAGCACCGCGGCGGCCGCGATCGCGGACATGGTCAGCATCGCGCCCCAGTCCACGGCCGCCGAGACGCCGGCCGAGTACTGCAGCAGCGCCCCCATCAGCAGGCCCGCGACGGCCGCCAGCGCCAGGCCCAGGGCCATCGGGATCAGCGTCTGCCACAGCACCGACAGCCCCAGGACGCGCCGGCGGGTGCCGACCGCGTTCAGCACGCCGAGGACGCGGCGCTGCTCCCGGAAGCGTTCCAGCTGGCCGACCAGCAGGCTGAGGGAGACCAGCAGCAGGGTGATCGCCGAACCGGCCGTCAGCAGCCGCTTGACCGCCAGGTAGGTGGGGTCGAGCGTCCGGTCGAGCGGGAACTCGGCGCGGGCCTGCGGGTCGATCGCCATCACGGCGGTGGTCAGCTGCTCCTCGGCGTCCGGCAGCCCGTCGGCGAGCGACACCAGGACGGTCGCGGGCTGCCCGCGCAGGGCGTCGGCGGGGACGGCGGCCGGGGTGAGGAGCAGCAGGCCGGCGCCGATCCGCCCGTTGGGGTCCGCGCCCTCGACGGCCGGGACGGTGGCGGTCGCGGCGGGCAGCGGGAAGGCGGCCGGTTCGCCCGAGCCGCGGAAGTAGGCGGCGTGGACGAGGGTGCCGGGCCGGACCGGTTCGCCGCCCGGCCGCTCCGGGCCCTGGACGGCGAAGGAGTCCCCGTCCCGGCAGTCCGGCAGGGTGGCGAGCTCGCGCAGCACCGCGCAGGGCGCGATCCGGACCTCGGGCAGCTCCCAGGACTTGGCGGTCGCGCTCTCCAGGGAGAACTCGGTGTACGCCGCGGCGGCCTTCACGCCGGGGCTGCGGGTCAGGCGATCGGCGAGCTGCTGCGCCCGGGGCGCACCGCCGGGGAAGGCCACCGACTGCTGGTACGCCCCGGCGGTGACCTGCGGCCGCGACCAGGACTCGTAGCGTGCGCCGATGCCGAGGAAGAGGGTCTGCAGGGCGATCGCCCCGGCGACGGCCACCACGATGCCGCTGACCGCCGCGGCGGCCGGTCCGGAGCCCAACTGGAGACGGCGGACGGCGAGTTGCCAGGACAGCGGGCCGCCGCCGGCCCGCCGGGTGACGGCCTCCACCAGCCAGGGCAGCAGGGTGCAGACACCGACCAGCATCAGCAGCACGCCGAAGGCCACGAGGATCGAGCCCCGGGTGTCGCCCACCGGGTCGAGGACGGCGGTACGCGGGAGGGCGCCCGGCCTGCTCCCCGCGGGCAGGACCAGGGCGAACACCGTCACGGCCAGCCCGGCGAGCGGCAGCATCAGCCGCCAGCCGATCCGGCGCCGGGCGGGGCCGGATCGGCGGACCACGCCGAGCGGGTCGACGGTGGCCCGGCGCATGGCCAGCAGGGTGACGCCGATGCCCAGCAGCGGCACGACCACGGCGATCGCGGCGGCGATCGCGGGCTGGGGCGCGACGTCCTCGGGGTAGAAGCTGAACCCGGCCAAGCGGATCCGGCCGATCAGCTGACGGGCGAGCAGGAACAGCGCCACGCCCGCGACCAGGCCGAGCAGCGCGCCCACCAGGGACTCCCCGGCGGCGAGCCGCGCGGTCATCCGGCGGTCCGCTCCGCCGAGCCGCAGGGCGGCGAGCCGGCGGTCGCGCCGTTCGCCGCCGAAGCGCGCGGCGGCGGCGAGGAAGACGCCGACCGGGGCCAGCATCACCGTCAGACCGACGGCGTTGAGCAGGATCAGCTTGGGATCCATGGGCTTGGGCGGCGAGAAGTGGCCGAACTCGGTGATCCGCAGGGCGCCGGTGTCGACCGAGAGGTGGTCGCCGCCGAGCACGTACGCGGCCTGGCCGGGCCCGAGCAGTCCGGCCGCTCCGATGCTGCCGACCACCGGGTGGGGGAGGCGCTCGCGCAGCAGCCGGTTGGCGGGGCCCGCGAGCAGCTCGGCCAGCGCGGGGGAGACGACCATCTCGCCGGGCCGGGGGTAGCCGGCCACGCCCGGTGGGAGCGCCGCGTGCGGCCCCTCGGGCTGGACGATCCGGCCGCGTACGGGCGTGCCGTGGAAGGTGGTGTCGGCGACGGCGATCAGGACCGTCCGGTCCCCGGGGGCCGGCAGCGCCTCGTCGTCGAAGGTGTCGTTCTGGGTGTACAGCCGCTGGTCGCGGTGGTGCACGATGCCGGGGAAGGAGGCGGTGAACAGCAGCATGGCCACGCCCAGCCCGACGCCCAGGGCGGTCAGCAGCAGCCGGCCCCAGCCGTCCCGCCCGCTGGTGACGGCCAGTCGGACGCCCAGGCCCAGCTGGTCCAGGAACGGCGAGCGGACCTTCGGCCCGTCGGCGGCGCTCACCGGGCGGGGGTCAGGTCGAGGGTGCGGCCGTCCCGGACGACGATCTCCCGGTCGGCGTAGGCGGCGACCCGCACGTCGTGGGTGACCAGCACGACGGCCGCGGCGGTCTCCCGGGCGGCGCGGGTCAGCAGCTTCATGACGCGTTCGCCGTTGAGGGAGTCGAGGGCGCCGGTCGGCTCGTCGGCGAACACCGCCTTGGGGCCGGTGATCAGCGCGCGGGCGGCGCCCACCCGCTGGCCCTGGCCGCCGGAGACCTCGCCGGGGCGCTTGGCGGCGAGGTCCGCGACCTCCAGCCGCTCCAGCCATTCGGCGGCCCGGGCCTCGGCGGCCCTGCGGCGCAGGCCGTTGAGGCGCAGTGGCAGCGCGACGTTCTCCAGGCAGGTGAGTTCCGGGACGAGTTGGCCGAACTGGAACAGGAAGCCGAACTCGGTGCGCCGCAGCGCGCTCAGCCGGGCGTCGGAGTGGGCGGTGAGGTCCTGCCCCTGGTAGCTGATGGTGCCTCGGTCGGGGCGGGTGATGCCGGCCAGGCAGTGCAGCAGGGTGGACTTCCCCGAGCCGGAGGGGCCCATCACGGCGACGAGTTCGCCGGCGGCGACGGTGAGGGAGGCGCCGTCGAGGGCCGGGGTGAGGCCGAAGGACTTGTGCAGGTCCCGGGCCTGGAGCAGGGGTTGGTCGGTGGTCAACGCGGCTTCTCCGTCAGGCGGGTGGTGAGGTCGTCGAGCCGGGCGGCGGTCAGCTCCAGCCAGCGCAGGTCGGCCTCCAGGTGGAACAGGGCGTGGTCGCAGATCAGTTCGTCGGTGAGGTCGCCGTCGAGCTTGCGGCGGGTCAGTTCGCGCATCGTCCGCAGGTGTTCGGCCCGCTGGACGTCCAGCACGTCGGTCGCCGAGCGGCCGGTCAGGATGGCGAGTACGACCTTCTGGTACAGCGTGCTCTGCAGGTACGGCTGGGGGTCCTCCGGTTGGGCGAGCCAGCCGGCGAGGTCGGTGACGCCCGCGTCGGTGATCGCGTACCGCTTGCGGTCCGGGCCGCCGCCGGCCTCGACGCCCTCCACGACGACCAGGCCGTTCTTCAACAGCCGGGAGAGGGTGGCGTAGACCTGCCCGTAGTGCAGGGCGCGGTCGCGCCCGAAGTGGTCGTCGTAGAGCCGTTTGATGTCGTATCCGTGGCGGGGCTGGTCTTCCAGCAGTCCGAGGAGCATCTGTCCGAGTGCCATGATCATCGACTATACACACCGGCTATACATGGTGTGTATAGCGAGGCGTACGACCCCGCACGCGTGCACCCCCCCCCCCGGCGGGGGGGGCAACCCGGGGGCGTCAGGCGCGGGAGAGCCCCACCCCGATCCGGGCGGCCAGAGCGGTCAATGGCCGGCTCGCGGGGGTGG